>CAYOHG010000082.1:0-9633 GCA_964403685.1 uncultured Planctomycetales bacterium | reverse complement strand
CTGCAACTCAAGCCGCGGCTGCTAAAGCTGCTTCCGGCGGCGCAGCGCAAGCAAGCCGAAGCGGACGCCAGCCAGTCACAGCCGGCCAGCCCCTGAGCGGGTCGTCAGCGAGCACCAACCCACGGGCAGCGCTACGCGCGGCCCCTACAAAAGCAGATGCGTCTCACCGCCACGCGGGGAATTCGCCGGCAAGTTCAATACACGCCCTCGACGATCGGCGTCGCGAACCCGCTGAACGGCCGCACATTCGCCACGCCGTCCCACGGATACCGGTCGCAAGGCGGCGTACGCTCGCCCTCGTCGCGTTCCAGAAAGCGCGGCACGAAGAATTCGCGCGTCAGCGAGGTCAGCCGCACGCGGCCGGTCTGCCCGTATTCGACGAGGCGGTGGGTGGCGGTGGACTCCTCGGTCGCCGCCGGATCGACCACTTCGATCATCGCTCGCGGGACGGGGGGGTGATAGATGATGGCGTAGTGGTCGGCCGGGTCGAACGGCTTGTGCACAGCCAGCCCCATCAGCGTGTTGCCGTAGGTCGGAACGAATTCGACGGCGTGGTTCTCGCACAGCTCCTCACGGGCGAAGCGGTGGAACTGCGGGGTCATCGACGTGCCCCCGCAGAACACGCCGCGGATGCCGGCGCGCGAAAGCGCGATGCGCTCGCAAAGGGCTTCGAGCAGCTTGGGCGTGGTGAAGAGGCATTGCACATTGGGATGAGCGCGCAGGATGGTGAGGGCCTGGCTGATGACGTGGTCCTTGTATTCCTGCATATCGCGCAGGCGCCCGGCGCGGGTCAGCTTCACGACCCAGCGCGGGTCGAGGTCGACGTGAAAGGCGATCCCGCCGCGATGCTGGGCCAGGTGCTCGATGGCCAGTCGCAGGCGGCGCGGGCCGGTGGGGCCGAGCATCAGCCAGTCGGCCCCGCGTGGAAACGAAAGGTCGGAAAGCGTCAGGCTGAACTGCTCGTAGTCGATGCGAAAGTCGTCGATGCTGATGCGACACTTGGGTACGCCGGTGCTGCCGCCGGTCTCGAAGACCGAGATGGGTCGCTCCGCCAGGGCGCGCGGTACCCAGCGTCGCACCGGGCCGCCGCGCAGCCACTCATCCTGAAAAGGCGGGAAGCGGTCGAGGTCGGCGTAGGTGCGGATCTCGCGGCGCGGATCCCAGCCCAGCCGGGCGGCGAATTCCAGCCAGAACGGGCATCCGCTGGCGGGGTCAAAATGCCAGGCGACCATCTCGCGGGTGTGCTCGTCAAGGCGCGCCGCGGCCTGCTGCATCCTGGCTGAGAGATCGAGCATCGGCATCCTCTTACGGTTTCGCGCCAGGGCTCGGCGCTATTCCGCGCCCGAAGCGGGCTGCAAGCGCGGACCCTGCACGCCCTCCTTCAGCGCGAAAAGCATTCGGCGGGTGTTCACGTAGAGCACACCGTTCGCGGCGACCGCTGTGGTATAGACCGAATTGCCCATGTCATTCTTGGCGATCAGCTTCAATTCCTTGCCGGTCGCCAGCACGTGCACTTCTCCGTCTTCCGTGCCGAGGTAGACCTTGCCATCGACGACGTAGGACGAGCCCCAGATCGCGGCGAAGGTGTCATATTTCCAGTATTGCTGGCCGGTCTTCTGATCGAAGCAGTAGAGAAACCCGCTCAGGTCGGAGATGTAGACCAGCCCATCGCGGACGGCCGCGGTCGAGAGCGAGCGGTTGAAATTCTCGTTGCCGACGTGCCAGAGGCGGCCCCTCTCGGTGATGTCGCCGCGCTGGGTTGCGTCGATGCAGTGAAAGTGCCCGATTCCCTCGCCGTGCTCGGGATCCTGGCCGACGCACAGATACACACGATCGTCGACGATCACGGGTGTGGCGATGATGTAGCTCTTGGTTCCGCGACCGCCGAGCACGTACTTCGCGTCGGGCGGATTGAGGTTGTACTTCCAGAGCGGCTCGCCTTTGAGGGGCTCGAAGCCGTAGGCCCAGCCGTCGCCGCCGGCGAAGACGATCTGAGGCTGTCCGCCGACGATTCCGTAGGAAGGCGACGACCACTGGCCGTGCAACGTGTTGCGGCCGGGGTCGCTACGTTCCCAGACGACCTCGCCGGAGGTGCGGTTGACGGCGATGAAGGCCGGCGCCTGAGGGGCCGGCAGATTCAGGTGGCCCTCGTCGACGCCGTTGGACGTCAGCAGGTAGACCAGGTCGCCGACGACGACCGGCGAGGAGGTCGCCAGGTTATGCGGAAAGACGCCGAGTTCCTCGATCATGTCGAGCACCCAGACGATGTCGGCGTCTTCCTTCTCGTTGTATTTTTCGGAAGTCATCGGGCCGTCGTTTTCGCCGTCGAGAAAGCCATCCGTGTCGGCGCAGATCAGCTCGCAGCGGTTGCTGACGTAATAGAGGCGGTCTCCGGCGACGCAGGCACTCGAGCAGATGCCCTGTTCGGGCCAGTCGTTGACCTGCCCGGTGGGCAGCTTGTCATGCGTGGCTTGCCAGAGGAGCTTTCCGCTCTTTTCGTCAAAGCAGAGCACGATGCCCTTGTCGCCCTTGAGCTTCGGGCGGAATTCGCCGCCGTTGTTCGTGCCGATGAAGATCTTGCCGCCGGCGACCACGGTGTTGCCGTAGGACTGCGAGCCCAGCGGGGCGCTCCAGAGCACGTTCTTGCCGGCCTTGACGTCCCAATCGGTGGGCAGCCCGGTCTCGTCGGAGACCATGTTGCGGTTCGGCGCACCGCCCCACATGGGCCAGTCACCCTTCTTCCGCTGATCCGCGTCCTGAGCGAAACTCGCTGCGGCCGGAGCGAGCAGCAGCAGGGCCATCAGGCACCGTCGCCCGACCGGCTCGCAGGTATTGTGTGTAGAGAGTATCAGTTCGCGCCCGCTCAACGCGCCCGGCTGCACGGGGTGGTGTCGAGCGGGCCCGCCCCGGCCGAAGTCGCGGAACGTCGATCGATCGTTATTGCTCATTGGCCATCACCTGGATGTTGTCGAAGTAGACCTCAGTGCCTTTGCGCTTTTCGGTCGTGCCGGCGGCGTACGAGTAAAGGGCCGGACTGCCTTCGCGATTCGGAAACGGGTCTTCCAGTTCGATCGTCCACGCCGCGGGCTCGGGTGCTTCGCGCGGCCAGACCTTGCCGCGAACGACAGCCTTTTCGCCCGCAAGCTCTACGGCGAGCTTGACGCGATACCAGACGTCCGGCTGCCACTCAAACGGCAGGTCCTGCTGAATCCGCGGGATCGAATCCCAGCTCACCAGCCGCAGCGTCTGGAGGTTACCCAGCAGCCGCAGCTCGTAGCGCGTGTTGATCAGCCCCATATCCGGCATCCAGCGCGGCAGCTTGGTGCCGAGCATGTCGGCCTGAATCGTGTATCCACCCGCCAACGGCGGCGACAGATACATGCGCAGCCGCATGAAGATCGGCGACGGCTTCTCCGAGAGCGTCACCAGCACCTGGTTGCCGTCGCGCTCGACGACCTTGACGCGCTGGGCGACGTTCTGCCATCCGGCCGGAACGGAGTCGAGTGCGAGTGATTCGAAATCCTCGCGTAACGCGGCGGTCTTGGGCGCGATCCGCACTCGCGCGACGGCCTCCGCGTCACCGACCCACTTGACCTTGACCACGCCGGCGCCGAACGTCGCGCTTGGGTCGGCGGTGAACGTCTGGGTGGCTTGGTCCAACGTGCCCTGGACGCCCGTCACGCTCCACTGCGGTTCCTGACTTTGGAATTTCGTGGCACGTCTGCCGCCGGTGGTGAATGCGGACAGTTCGAATCGCACGGATTCGCCCGGCGCAAGCGTGACTTCGGCGGGCGCGATCAGGGTGCGCGTGATCGAATCGCCGGGCTGGTCCGCTTCCGCGGCGCTGGCGACGTCGCCGGCGGGCGGCGCTGCGGCGCCCTGTGAGGCCAGGCAGTACGTGCCGTAGCGGGTCTGGAGGTAGACGCGCCCGTCGACGACGGCGGGGGAGCCCTGAATCTCAGTGATCGCGTCGTTGACGCGCGGAAACTCGACCCGGCTGAGTACCTCGGGCTGGTCGCCGGCGTCGCGCAGGATCCAGAAGACGCCGTTCTGCTCACCGACGTAGATCACACCGTCGGCGGTGATCACAGGCGAGCCGCGGCCGATGCGCCCCAGGCTGAAATCCCAGATCGAGCGGCCGGTCTGCGCGTCCAGGCAGTGCAGGCCGGCGGAATTGTCCACCACGTACAGCCGGCCGTTGTTGATCGTGGGCGAAGCGTAGCCGGCGTCGATTCCGTCGCGCCTCCAGAGCTCGCCCGTCTGCGTGATGTCGCCGCTGCCCACGCCATTGATGCAGACCATGCGCCCCATCACGGTCGTGTCGTAGTTTTCTTCGCTGTGGCCGACATAAACCCGATCGCCGTCGACCACGGGCGAGCTGTTCAGCGGTCGGGCGCCGAGGCGGTACTTCCAGACGGTCTGCCCGGTGCGCGCCTGAAGCGCGTAGACCCAGCCGTCCGCATGCGGGCAGATCAACAGGCGCTGTCCGCCGATGAGCGCCGCAACCGGCGTCGCATAGGTTGTATCGAGCGGACGTTCCCCCGGCGTGACGGCCCAGCGTGTGCGTCCGTCGCGCTTGTCCAGCGCCATGAAGAGGTGCACCATCGGGGCCTTGTCGCTCCAGCTCGTGCTCAGGAAGCTGATGACGACCCGGTCCTCGTCGATGATCGGCGAATACAGCCGGCCGCCGTAGCCGCTGAAGCGCCCCAGCTCTTCCACCAGCGAGCGTTTCCAGACGACGCGGCCGTCGCGGCTGAAGCAGAGGAGCTCGCCGCCGGTGCCGTGGGCGTAGACACTGCCGGTTTCGGCGTCAACCGCCAGGGCTGTCCAACCGACGCGGTTTTCGACCACGTCGGTCAGAAACACCGGGAAGCGCTGCTCCCAGAGCAGTCGGCCGTCGGCCGCATCGAGGCAGGCGACGCGCTCGCCAAGAGTCGCTTCCGCGCCCACCGGTCCGATCAGGTAGACCTGACCCTGGTGCACCATCGGCACGCTCCGTCCGCCGATCGGCGCCTGCCACAGCACGTTTTCGCCGGCCAGCGACCAGGTTGTCGGGCCGGCGCTCGTGCGTGTGGCGCCATTCTGAAGTGGGCCGCGCCAGTGCGTCCAGTCCTCGCCTCGAACCACGCCGGCCGCCAGCAACATCGCGACCGCCAGGGACGACCACGTCGGCATCGCACTTGCTCCTGTTGAACCGTGGCGACGGATGGCGCCCTTACCTTGAGGTCACGCCGCCGAACGCATCCCTTCGACGCTCGTGGTCCCCGCAGAGGCGGACCCGGCCGTCAGTGCTCCGAGCGGCGCACCAGCCGCTGGGATTTCAACTCCGGCCGCGGCAACGACCCCGGCGCCGCCAGCCGCACGATCGGCCGGAAATGCAGGCGATCGCGCACCGCGGCAGCGACCCGATCGGCGACGTCGGCGGCAACGGCGCCGATGCGCGGCTCGATGTGCAGTTCGAGCTCGTTCAGCGGGCCGCGGCGGTTGACCTCGATGCGATACTCCGCCACGTCGACCAGGTCGCGCAGGATACCCTCGATCGTCGCCGGGAAGACATTGTTTCCGCGGATCAGCAGCATGTCATCCAGGCGACCGAGCACGCCTCCGTCGAGCCGCGCCCAATGACAGCCGGAGGTGGTCGCGCCGCGGCGCAAGCAGACCTGGTCGCCGGTGCGATAGCGGATCAGCGGGCTGCCGAGCCGGCCGAGGTTGGTCAGGACCAGCTCGCCGGCGGTGCCGTCGGCGCAGGGCCGCAGCGTTCGCGGGTCAATCACCTCCGCGATGAACTCGGTCTCGATGACGTGCAGCCCGCCGGGGGAATCGGACAGCTCGACACCCCACGCTCCGACCTCGGTCATGCCGGCGTGGTCCCAGACGCGGGCGCCCCAGGCGCGCTCGAGCCGGGCGCGCGTTGCGGGGATGTTTCCGCCCGGCTCGCCCGCCACGATCAGCGTCCGCACCGCCGAGGCGGCCAGATCGACCCCGCGCTCCGCGGCGGCGTCGGCCATGCGCAGAGCGTAGGTCGGCGTGCAGCAGACCACGGTTGCGCGCGTATCGATCAGATATTCCAGCCGGGCGGCGGTCGACATTCCGCCGGCCGGCAGACACAGACAGCCGAGCGCCTCGGCGGCCTCGAACGCCGACCAGAATCCGATGAACGGACCAAACGAAAACGGGAACAGCACGCGATCGTCGGCGGCGACGCCCGCGGCGCGGAGGATGATCGTCCAGCAGCGGACCCACCACTGCCAGCTCTCGGCCGTATCCAGCCAGCGCAGTGGAGCGCCGCCGCCGCTGGCGGAGGTCTGGTGATAGCGCGTGTACCGTTCGGGCGGCTCGGTCAGATTGGTGCCGAAGGGGGGATGAGCGCGCTGGTCGGCCTCAAGATCGGCCCGCGTGGTAAACGGCAGGGATTCGAGCCCGGCGTCGGCCGGCAACGCCGGAAGCCTGGCCTGATAGAAGGTGCTGGCGGCGCGGGCGCATTCCAGCACCCGCGCGAGCTTGCGCCGCTGGAGCGCAAGCAGCTCAGGCGGCGTCAGACGGGTTTCATCGGGCGCCAATCGGGGCATCGCACTCGTCTGCGCACAACAACAGCGCCACGACCGCGGCTGGACCCTCCGCGGCCGGCCTTGGCTGGCGGGTTCAGCCGTAATCGTGGCGGCCTGCTACGTGCAGCTTGTCGGGGCCGGTTGCGCGGCGCGCCGCGGGACGGGCGTCGCGGTTGCCGACCTGGTTCAGTTGCAGTCTGCGCCGTACGCCGCCAGCACGTTCGACAGATCGATCAGGTCGATCGCGCCGTCGTAGTTCATGTCGCCGTTGGCGCGCAGCACTTCGGGTCCGCGCGTGCCGAATCCGTTCAGCAGGGTGCTCAGGTCGTCGAGGTCGACATCGCAGTCGCGGTCGACGTCGCCGCCGGCGCAACCGTCCTGCGGGCAGCCCAAGTCGGCCTCGAAGACCGTGCTGACATTGCACGTATAGGCGAAGTCGAGCGGGCCGCCGGGCCCGTTGAGCGTTCCGTTGCCGCTCCAGTCCATGGTGATGCCGCCGCGCACACCGTCACTGAAGCTCACCGTGCCGACGGAGGTGCTGGGCAAGTAGACCGGCGAGGTCAGCCCATAGGCGCTGAGATCGCCGGTAAAGTGAATTTCGTAGTACTCGGTCGTGGTGAATACGCCGCTGGCCGCATCGAACGAGCCGGTCGAGCTGCCGGGGACGACCGCGATCTGAAGATCGCCGGTGCTGATGTCGCCGGGAAGAACCAGCGGCTCGGCGACCTGGTAATAGTCCAGGAAACGGGCCGTCCCGGCGTTCGGATCGAATTCAAGCTCATAGACCGTCGAGGTGATGTTTGACGTGGTGACGAAGCCGAAGTCGACGAAGTTCAGCGAGAAGGAGCTGGGGTTGTTCGGGTCGGTGACCGCCAGCAGCGTGGTCGATTCCGCCCGGACCACAGCACCGCCCGCCAGCAGGCCGCACAGCGCCGCAGCCAGCCCGAGGCAGCGCGAGATTCTGTTCCGCATTCTGATTCTCCTGATGGATGGACCGCACCGGCCGCCCCAGGCGATGCGGGCGGCCGCCCGAAACTCGTCGGCTCTTGCGAATCGCGCGGGCGTCCCGCGCAGCCGCCGGAGCGTACGCAACCGCGGGTGAACAGGCAAGTCGGCGCATCCGCCGCGCTTCCGCAAGCTATCATGCTACACGTTCGGCCGACCCAGGATCGACGGGCGCGGCGCGGGTTGCCGGTCGGATTCCCGGCATGGTGATTCAGCCCGCGATGCGAGGTGCTGCCACGTGCGGGTCGTCTCGCTGGCCGCCGGCGCCGCCGGCATGCTGTGCGGAAGCTGCATCCGAGACAATCGGGTGGCCTCGGTGCTGCGCGGCATGGGCCGGGATGTACTGCTGCTGCCGACCTATACGCCGCTGCGCAGCGACGAGCGCGTCGTCGCCGCCGATCGTGTAATCTTTGGCGGAATCAACGTTTACCTTGCGTCGCGATTTTCACTGGCGCGGCGGCTGCCGCGCTTGGTGCGGGCGTGGCTGGATTCACCCGGGCTGCTGCGTCTGCTGACCCGCGGCTCCGCAGGTACCCGGCCCGCAGAACTGGGACGGCTTACGCTCGATGTGTTGGACGCGGACGAGGGTCCGTTGCAGGACGAAGTTGCGCGCACCGTGGACGCGCTGCGCACTTTGCGGCCGGCAGTGGTCAACCTGCCCAACCTGATGTTCGTTGGACTGGGTCGCGCGCTGCGCGCCGAGTTGAAGATTCCGATTGTGGTGACGCTCAGCGGCGAAGACATCTTTCTCGACGCTCTACCGCCTCCCTGGCGTCAGCAGGCCTTCGCGCGGATTGCCGGACTTTCCGACGACGTCCATGCCTTCATCGCGACCAGCGGGTATTACGCCGATCACGCCGCCGCACACTTCGGGTTGCCGCGCGCACGGATTCACGTCGTGCCGCTGGGAGTGCGCTGCGATGATCCGCCGTCCGGAGCGGACCCGCCGGGTCCGTTCACGATCGGTTACCTGGCGCGCGTCTGCCCTGAAAAAGGGCTGGACCAACTGGTCGACGCCCTCGCCGAGCTGCGCGCCGCCGGGCGGCAATGCCGGGTGGTGGCGGCCGGATACCTGGGCGCGGCGGATCGTCGTTACCTGCGCGCGGTGCTGGCTGGAGTCCGCGCGCATGGCCTTGGCGATTACTTTGTGTATCGCGGCGAGATCTCGCGGGCGCAGAAGCACGAGCTGCTGCGCTCGCTGCATGCGTTCAGTGTCCCGACGCGATACCGCGAGGCCAAGGGGCTCTACGTACTGGAAGCGCTCGCCGCCGGCGTCGCGGTGGTGCTGCCGCGGCACGGCTCATTCCCGGAGGTGATCGAGGCCACAAGCGGAGGGCTGCTGTACGATCCGAGCGAACCGGGGGCGCTGGCCAGGAGCCTGGCGCGGCTGATGGACGATCCTCCGCTGCGCCGGCAGTTGTCCCACGCGGGGTCCGCCGGCGTCGCCCGCGCCTACAGCGAGGAATGCATGGCACGGGCCACGTGGGACGTCTACGAGCGCGTCGTAGCTGCGGCGGCATCGCCGCCTGGAAAGGCGTGAACGTGAGCTGCGGGCCGGGGTCCGGCGGCGACGCCGGCGTGCACGCCGAGCGGCTGGCGCGGTGCTTTGCCACTCGAGCGGGCGAGCTGGAGGTTCTGCGCGAAGCCTCGCTGTGTGTGCGGCCGGGGGAGTCGCTGGCCGTGATGGGGCCGTCCGGCTCCGGCAAGAGCACGCTGCTCAACATCCTGGGGACGCTGGATCGCCCGACGCGCGGAACGCTGCGCATCAGCGGCCGCGACCCGTTCGAGTCGGATGAGCGGGCGCTTGCGCGATTTCGCGGCGAGACGATCGGCTTCGTGTTTCAGGACCACCTGTTGCTGCCACAGTGCTCGCTGCTGGAGAACGTGCTGCTGCCGACCCTGGCGCGTTCGTCCGGTCCGGACCGCGTGGCACGCGGCGTGGAGCTGTTGCGCCGCGTCGGGTTGGCGGAACGGCACGAGCACCGGCCGGCGGAGCTGTCCGGCGGGGAACGCCAGCGCGGCGCGGTCGCGCGCGCGCTGCTCAACGCCCCGGCCGGCGTGCTGGCCGCCGAGCCGGCGG
>CAYOHG010000081.1:5068-9680 GCA_964403685.1 uncultured Planctomycetales bacterium | reverse complement strand
ACGATCTGCGCTGCCTGGGCCAGGCTGGGTGTCGCCTGGCCGCGCGGCGACGCCACGAGCGTGCAGCAGGCGCTCGATACGCTGGCGGCCGAGCTGCCGCAGGTCGCCGCGGCCGGCGTCTACCCTTCGCACTCGCAGCGCTCGGCCGAGGCGCGCTATTACGCCATGAGCAAGTTCACCTTCGGCTGGATGCTCTACTTCCTCGCGGCGCTGATCGGTGCGTTCGCACTCATAACCGGCTGGCGCTGGCCGTGGGTGACCGCGCTGGCGCTGCTGCTGCTGGCGATGGGCGTTCACGCCTACGGCCTGAGCCTGCGCTGGTACATCCTGGGCCGAATCCCGGTCGCCAACATGTTTGAGGCGGTGGTCGCGTCGGCCTGGATCGGCATTGCCGCCGCGCTGGTCGCCGAGCTCGTCTTCCGCACGCGCGTGTTCGTCTTCGGCGCCGCGATGACCGGCTTCTTCGCGCTGATTCTGGGGGGCTACGTCATTCCGGGCGGCGGCACGATCACCGCGATCATGGGTATCCTCGATGACATCATGCTCCGCATCCACACCGTGCTGATTATCGCGTCCTACGCCATGATCTTCGTGGCCGCGGTGATCGCGGTCGTTTACCTGTACGGCTACTACTACCACACCGCGCGGGCGGCTTCCTTCCAGATGGGTATCGCCGCCGCGCTGATGGGTGGCATCCTGTGGGCCAGCGAACAGCTCCTCTTCCAGCACACGGCGGTCGCTGGGATGGTGGGCTCGATCAAGCGGCCTGGGGCGGGCGCGGTGTTCTGGACCGCCGCGGTGCTGGCGCTGCTCTTCGTCTCCATACTGGTCTGGCAGCGCGCCGCGGGCCTGCTGATCGCTACCGCCAGCCTGGTGCTGATCGGGCTGACCACGCTGGCGGTCGGCAATGAGATGTTCGTCAGTGGCATGGGCCAGGCCCTGCTGGGCTGCGGCCTGGCGCTGGCGCTGGGCACGGGTGTCGGCCTGCTCATCCCGCAGTTGCGATTGGCGCAGCGCCCGGCCCCGATGCTGGCGCCCGCGGGCGTCGCAATTAGTGCGATGAGCGCCGGGCAGTTGCGTGCCGCGCGACCGATACTGGCCGGCGGCGCGCCCGGCGATGAATCCCTGGGTGCCAAGCTGCCGGCCTGGCTGCACGCGGTCGACTGGAGTCACCTGATCATGCTCAACCTGGTGTTTGTGCTGCTGTTCGTCGGCACGGTGCGGGGAGCGGTCTGGGCGGATTACTACTGGGGCCGCCCCTGGGGCTGGGATCCCAAGGAGGTCTTCGCCCTGAACACCTGGCTGGTTTATGCCGTGCTGATCCACATGCGATTTCTGGTGAAGAACAAGGGCGTCTGGACCGCCTGGCTGTCGGTCGCCGGTTGCCTGATGATGGCGTTCAACTGGTGCTACGTGAATTTCTTCATCGTCGGAATGCACAGCTACGCCTGAGGCGCGCCCGGGCGCGCGGCGACAACCGGCACGTCTACTACTGATCTCAGAAAGGTCCACGATGACCGCAATGCAGCGTTTCGGCTGGCTGGCAGGATCAGCACTGGTGTTGACGCTCTCGCTCGGCTGTGAGCCGGGCGCTCCGCCGGCAAGCCCGGCAGGCAGTCAGGAAGCGGCCGCGCGGCCGGCCGCCGACGCGGGTGATGACGCCGCCGCGATTAAGTCCTTCGTGCGTCAGGAAACCGGAACACCACCCGCGGCCGGCAGCGACTTTCAGCTTCCGCCTTCGCACCCGTCCATCGGGCCAACCTCGGCTGCGGCGCGGCCAAGCGGCGCGCTGCCTGCGGGACACCCCCCGGCGGCCGGCGCCGCTCCCGCGCCGTCGGTGGTGCCGGGCGAACTCCAATACGCGCCGCCGGCGGATTGGCAGCCTGTTCCGCCCCGCAGCACCATGCGCAAGGCGCAGTTCGCCCTGCCCAAGGCCGACGGCGACAGCGACGACGGCGAGCTGATTGTCTTCTACTTTGGCCCAGGCGAAGGCGGCCCCACGATGGCCAATCTCGACCGCTGGCGCGGCCAGTTCGTTGACCCCTCGGGCCGGCCGCTCGCCCCCGACGCCGGGCAAACGGAGTCCTTCGAAGCTAACGGATTGAAAGTCACGCTGCTGGATGTTTCCGGGCGCTACGCGCCGGGCGCCATGCCGGGCATGCCGGCGCAGGGCCCGAAGGATGACTATCGCATGCTCGCCGCGGTCGTCGAGACCGCTAGCGGGCCGTGGTTCTTCAAGGCAACCGGGCCACAGGCCACGATCGCCCGGCATCGCGACGCGATTCGCAAGCTGCTCGAATCCTGTCGCATGTGAGCCGACGCCGCGGTCCCTCCGCCGCTACGGTTTGGCGTTCAACGCAGCCTCGATTGCCGCGATCACCTGCGGCTCGTCCGGGCGCGTACGCGGCTCGAAGCGCGCCACCACTTTTCCGCTGCGATCGACGAGGAACTTGGTGAAGTTCCAGCGGATCGACCCGCCGAAGGTGCCATTGCGCTCCTTCGAGGTCAGGTACTTGTAGAGCTCCGCACTCCCGTCGCCTACCACCGCGACCTTGGCGAAGAGGTCGAACTCGACGCCGTACTTGCTGCGGCAGAACTGCTTGATCTCGTCGTGCGTGCCGGGCTCCTGCCCGCCGAAGTCGTTGCAGGGGAACCCGAGAATCGCGAGGCCCTGATCGGCGTACTTGCGGCGCAACTGCTCGAGCTGCTCGTATTGCGGAGTCATGCCGCAGCGCGAGGCAACGTTGACGATCAGCACGACCTTTCCGCGGTACTTCGACAGCGCGACGTCCTTGCCGTCGATATCCTGCACGGTGAAATCGAGCGGGCTGCTGGCGGTTTGAGCGGTCACAGCGGCCTCCTTGGCCGAATTCGGTGGCGCCGGGCTGACGGGCGGTGGATCTTCGGCCGACGCGAGACTCAGAATCCCCAGCGTAGCAACGGTCAGCAACAGCTTACCCATCGTGATCGCACCTCCAATAGCCGTAACTTTCGGAGCATGGCCGGGCGGCGCGCCCGCGAACGCCACCGGGAGTATAGCGACTTGCCGCCGTGCCTGGACGCAACGATGGGGAGCCGCCGGCGCCATGGCGAATTACGCGGAGATTCGCGCTACGTGCAAGCGCTCCCGAAATCCACGAGCAGCATGCCCAGGTCTATGAGGTCGATGATCCCGTCGCGATTGAGGTCGCCCTGCCCGGGTGAGCCCGACTGCCCGAAGTGGGCCAGCAAGATGGACAGGTCCATGAGGTCGACCATTGCGTCGTCAGTCAGATCGCCGGGGCAGAGATCGCCGATGGCCCAGTCCTGCGCGCAGGCCAGCACGTCGGTGCACGGCATCAGGTCCAGCATGTCGATGGAATCGGTCGAAAACAACCCCAGGGTCTGGGCGTGAGCGTAAAGGCTGAACACTCCGAACCCGAAGCTGACGAAGATGTCGCCGGGGCCGCCGCGTCCCAGCAGGCTGGGCGAATCTTCGGTAAGCGTGAAGAGCACCTGATCGATGCCGGGCTCAAAAACCGCATCGCCGTCCCCGAACACGATCAGGCTGTTGATATCGTCCGGCGCCATCAGGCCGAGATCGCCGGGGGTGGCAAAGATGACTTCATTCCCGCCCGCGGCCAAGTTTGGATCGGCAAAGATGACCGCGCCGCTGGCGGCGGACGGGCTGGCGGCGGTCAGCGAGAATAGCAGGATGCCGTCCGGCACGCGGTGGGCCAGCGGTCCTGGAGGCGACGGGCGCGTGCCGCTGCCGCCATCGACGTTTCCAAGCCCCGGCCCGGGCGGAAGCGAAGTATCCGGCGACGTTCCGGACGGGTTCACCGCGAAATCGACTCCGCCCGCATCACCGTGATTGATGACCAGCGAGTTGTTCGGTGAGAGCGAGCCGCCCGGGCCCATTGCTGGTCCCAGCCCCGGCGGAATGGGGCCCACCCGGTCGAACAACAGAAGCGACATGAACGCGTCGCCGGCCTCCTGGTTCTTGAGCGACTGATCCTGCACGTTGTAGAAAAACCCCTGCGCGACGAGGGTCGGGTCCGGCGGTACGGCGCCCACGGCGTTTCGATCCACTGAGAGGATCAACGTGAATGTATCGCCGAAGACGATCGGCGACTCGAAGCCGGACATACCATCAACGTCGTCGTCCTCGAGCAGACCCAGGCCGGTGAACGGAAAAACGACCGCGGGCGAAGCTCCCGCGGGCTCAAGCAGATCGCCGGCTTCAAGCAACCCGCCGAGCACCTCGGGTGAGGCTGCGTCGATCGTAAACAATGGCGCCAGAAGTGGATCGCGCGCGGTGGGTTGGCCGGCATACGCAAGCGATTGCGCGCCGAGCGCGCCCGCGGCGACACCCAGGCAAAGATGCAAACCCAACTTCATGACTTATCCCTCGAAGGCAGAGAGTGCCCGCCAGACGCCCCCCGACGACGGTTCATCGTACCTTGCCGAACTGTCCGATTCGATCCTTTTTCCTGCCGGGGGCGTGGAAGCAAGCCGCCGGCCGTCACCCCTTGCCGAGCGGCTGGCGCGCCGAACCGGCCGACAACAACGCCGGGGAGCGCCGCCCGCAAGGCAGCAAAGTGAGCGAGATTTTCCTGTCGCGCGGTGAAGG
>CAYOHG010000081.1:1878-5058 GCA_964403685.1 uncultured Planctomycetales bacterium | reverse complement strand
CCGCCCCAAACGGGGGCGCCCCCCGGCTGATTCAACACTGGCTTCGGGCCCTTGCCTGGATCCTCCCGCGAACGCGGGGGGATGCGGCATCGCGTTCTAGCCCTTGAACGACTCCATCAGAGCATGAACGGCGGCATCAATCTTGGCGAGCTCCAGCTCAACTGACGCCTCGACCGGGCACTGAAGCTTCTTGTCACCGACGCAGTATTCGACCTTCTTGCCGTCCTTCTGTGCCGCTTCGGCGGCCATCTTGTCGCAGCAGAAGCTCTTGTCGCCCACCGCCCACTTCATCGCGACCTTGTCGGCGGCTTCCTTGGCGGCGACCGCGGCCTTCTCTGCCTTGGCTTTGTCCGCGAACTCAAACGTCGCCAGGCGGTACTTGACCGGCTGGCCGTCTTTCTTGGCCATCGACTCGGCGGTCATGGGGCAGGCCACGCATTCCTTGCCGACCGCGTACTTCATCGTGGTGATGTCTTTGAGGTACTCATCCAGCGCCGTTGCATAGGCCTTCTTGGCTTCGACTTCGTCGGCGTACTCCTTGTCGGCGACGACGAACTTGATCGCGCCCTTGTCACCCTTGGCGAGTTCGCCGGCGGTCTTCGGGCAGTCCGTCGTCTCCGTCCCGACGCGATACTTGATTGCCGGCATGGCGGCGAAGGCCGCGTTCGCCGGGCAGCATTCGCCCGTCGGCGAACAAGGGATTTTGCCGCCGCACGAAGTCTTGTCGCCGGCGCATGCACCGCTGGCGTGGGCACCATCCTTGGTCTGCTCGACTGTCCCGCCGCACTTCGGCGCCTGCGCGAACGCCGAACCCACCAACGCCGCGAGCACCACTCCCGCAATCCAGCTCCGCATCGTCATTCTGTTCTCCTGAGTAGTTAGCGCGTTTGTTTCAACCAGACGCCGTCATGCTGGCGCGTTCGGGCCGCGTCCATCCGCCCGGCGCCGCCAAGGCGTCTGCGGGGCGGTACGCACCGACAATCGCCTTGGATGGATTAGGACGATCAAGCCGGCCGTTCCCGACAGAACCACCGCGATCGTTACCCGGGATGGTATGCGATGCTCCGGCCCCCGTCCAATTCCTGCGTTTCGGTGCTTGACGGGGCGGGTCGGCGTCACCGCGAGTTGCGATTTGCGCCGGCGGGCAGCCCCTGCCCGCCACAGCCTTTGCCTGGGGGGTGGCTGTGATCCAGAATGCAGGTCGCCCGTTCAGCGCCAGACGCTCGGTGCCCAGGTGAAAGTCCTGTAACTACATTCGCCGCGGTCGATCGTGCGGGCTGTGCCGGACGCCGTCGGGTCGCCAGCGGTGTCGCCAGCGAAGCCCTACAATCCAGCCGTTGCGATCAGGCCGCTGCGGGAAGGACCGGGCATGTCGGAGCCGTTACGGCGCGAGCAGATCGAGAACTGGGTCAGCGACTTCGTCGGCTCCGACGCGTTCCGCGCGTTTTCAGGCGCGGTCGAGGAATTCGCCGTCCCTGTGCTGGTCGAGTTTCTTTCGGCCGCCTGCGACCATCGTGGGGTGGATGTCGCCGACGTGGAAGATGCCGACTTGCGCTGCGCGTTGCTGGAGCGCGTCGCGCGGCTGAATGTGCCGGCCAGCGCGCGGGCGCGGATACCCGAGATGTGCGCGGCCCTGCTGGCGCAACTGGAAGCGGAAGGCCGACTTGGCGGCGGTCGGCAACTGGGAGCTTTCGTTCGCGCGTTGGGTCCGGCCTTCCAGGAGGCCGCCAGCGGAAAGGCCAGGCCATTTGAGCGACCGGGCTCCAAGCTCGGACGCAATGACCCGTGCCCGTGCGGCAGCGGGCTGAAGTACAAGAAATGCTGCATGAGAGGCGGCGACTGAGCCGATCGGGCGCCCGGATCCGCACCGCCGCGAAACGTTCGGGCAGCGAGGGCCGGAATGATCCTCGGAATCCTTTCGGACACGCACGGCAAGTACAAACGGGCCGTCGCCGCCGTGGAACTGCTGCGGCAGGTCGGCGCGGATGCGCTGCTGCACTGCGGTGACTTGGGCGATGAGCGCATCTTCGACGCCATGGCGGGCATGCAGGCGTGGTTCATCTGGGGAAACAACGACCAGCCCGATCCGCTGCTGGAACGCTACGCATATACGCTGGGCGTCCGTCCGGCGCGCAGCATGCCCCTGGAGCTGACGCTCGACAATCGCGTGATCCGTGTCTTTCACGGACATGAGCCCGGCTTCGCGCGGCTGCTGAACCGGCTGGAAGCGCCCGGCGAGATTGCCGGCGGCCGGCCGGACTACGTCGTGCACGGCCACACGCATGCCCCGGATGACTACCGCATCGGCTCGACCCGGATCATCAACCCCGGTGCCCTGCACCGCGCGACACGCTACACCGTGGCCACGCTGGACCTTGCTTGCGACGAGCTGCTGTTCTGGGAGGTCCGCAAGCGGACCGACGACCCGCACCCGGTGCCCATCGATCTAACGCGCTAGAGGCCCTGCGTCTGGACCGCCGGACATCTCGACCGGCTTGCGGCCGGCCGGCCGTCTCCGGACTATCGCGGCGATGCGGCCGATTGGACTATGCTACCCGGCGGTCCACGCCGCCCGAAGGTCAAGATGACGAGGAGAGCTGAGATGGCGATGCGAAAGGTGATTCGTTTCGGTTGGGCACTGGGGCTGGTCGCTCTGGCGGCGGGCACGCTCCACGGTATGCAGTCGGAACCTCAGAAGCCCGCGGCGGCGGCTTTCGAGCGCCTCAAAGCCCTGGCCGGCGACTGGACCGTTCACGACCCGTCGGCGTCCACCGACCCAGCCGACCAGCCCAGCGTAGCGGTGCAGTATCGCGTGACCTCCGGCGGCAGCGCCGTGATTGAGACACTTTTTCCCGGTGATGCGCACGAGATGATCACGATGTACCACTTGGACGGCGAGGACCTCGTGCTCACGCACTACTGCGCGATGGCCAACCAGCCACGCATGGTGCTCAAGTCGTTCACCAAGGACACGCTGGTTTTTGATTTCGCCGGCGGTACGAACGTCGATCCCAAAAAGGGCACGCACATGCACGACGCGACGATCGTGCTCAAGGGCCCCGACGCGCTGCACAGCGACTGGAGCGTATTCACCGACGGCAGGAAGGTTGATACCAAGTCATTCGAGCTGGCACGCATCAAGAAGTAGCCGGGACCGAGCGCGGGGGGGGGGGGGGGGGG
>CAYOHG010000081.1:1272-1868 GCA_964403685.1 uncultured Planctomycetales bacterium | reverse complement strand
GGCCAGCGCCGTACCTATGTCTGGGAGATCACGGCCGATGTGCGACCACCAGGTGCTTTCGCGGCGGGGGTTCCTGCGGCACTCGGTCGGCGGCACGATCCTGGCCTGGGCCGGGGGCTCGCTCGTGCTCCCGGTCACCGGCGCCGCCGCGCTCATGCGCCAGGACAGCGCTCCGGCGGATGCGGCCTCGTGGGACGCGCTGGTCGAATCCGCGCTGCAAATGCTGCGGGCGGCGGGAGTCGATTACGGCGATATCCGCGTGCTCGAATCGCGCCAGCAGACGATCCAGGGCGAGGACGGCCGGATTGACGCGGTCCGCGACGGGCAGGATCGCGGGTTCGGCGTGCGCGTCCTGCACAAAGGCGGTTGGGGCTTCGCCGCCAGCAGCCTGCTGACCGAAGCGGAAGTCCAGCGCGTTTCCCGCCTGGCGATCGAGATCGCGCGCGGCTCGGCGGCGTTGGTGAGCGAGCCGATCCGCTTGGCGCCCGAGCCGCCGCACCAGGACAGCATCACGACGGCCCGGCTGCGCGACCCGTTCGCCGTGCCGCTCGACGAGCGTTGCGGGCTGCTGCTGGACGCGATGCAGCGCATGCACG
>CAYOHG010000081.1:0-1262 GCA_964403685.1 uncultured Planctomycetales bacterium | reverse complement strand
GCGTTGAGCAGCCGCGCGGCGCTCTGGGCTCAGCGCGACCGGAAGCTGTTTGCTTCGACCGACGGTGCGCGAATCCGCTTCGACCTGCTCGCCGCTCACGGCGGGATCCGCGCGACGGCGGTGCACGACGGACGCTTCGACTCGCGTGGCTACGAGACGCCCTACTTCCGTGCGGGCCATGAGCTGATCGAGCAGGCGGACTTGGCCGGCAACGCCGAGCGCGTCGCCCGCGAGGCGGTTGAAAAGGTCAAGTCGCCAGTGGCGAACCCGGGCCGCTACGACCTGCTGCTTGATCCGGCGCACCTGTCGCTGACGATCCACGAATCGTGCGGGCACCCGACCGAGCTCGATCGCGCCCTCGGCTATGAAGCGAATTATGCCGGCACGAGCTTCCTTACGCCCGACAAGCTCGGCAAGTTCCAGTACGCGTCGAAGCACGTCAGCCTCGTGGCGGATAACACCGAGGTGGGGGGGCTGGCCTCGACCGGCTACGACGACGACGGCGTCGCCGCGCAGCGCTGGGACGTCGTCCGCGACGGCGTCTTTGTCGGCTACAGCAGCAGCCGCGAGATGGCTCCCAGGATCGGGCAGGCGCGATCAAGCGGCTCCTGTCGCGCGGACAACTGGGACAGCATCCCCATTGTGCGGATTGCCAACATCGGACTGGAACCGCGCGATGGCAAACTCGACGACATGTTGGCCGACATCCGCCGGGGCATTTACATCGACGGGCACGGTTCGTTCTCGATCGATCAGCAGCGTTACAACTTCCAGTTCGGCGGCGATGCCTTCTGGCTGATCGAAGACGGGAAGAAGAAGCACATGCTGCGCGACGTGATCTATCGCGGCATCACGCCGGAATTCTGGGGCCGTTGTGACGCGGTCGCCGACGCCGGTCACCGGCAGCGCTTCGGGTTCATCACTTGCGGCAAGGGCCAGCCCGGCCAGAGCGGGTGGATGACTCACGCCGCAGCGCACGCCCGCTTCCGGCAGGTCGAAGTCATGCGCGGCGGATCGGCGGGGTAGCGCAGTGAATCGCACCGTGAATGCTGCCGAGCGGAGATGGATGAGCATGTTCCCCCGGCCCAAACGGCCAAACCCAAGATAGACTCTCGCAGGATGAGCACAACGGTGCAACTTTCGCGGGCCGTGATGGAAATGAGATGGACCGGCCGCAGCGCGAAGCTCGATGAGCGAAGCGCCGAGTCCGGTCCATGTCGAAGCATGCTGCGCGGCGTTAGCCGCGTGCTTTGTGGCTACCA
>CAYOHG010000080.1:0-9716 GCA_964403685.1 uncultured Planctomycetales bacterium | reverse complement strand
GCGCCCGCGTGGTCGCGGATGCGGCTTCGGCCGATCGCCCCAACGTCCTGCTGGTCACGATCGACACCTGCCGGGCCGATCGCATCGGCTGCTATGACTTTCCACTCGGGCGCACGCCCACCATCGACCGCCTGGCGCGCGAGGGGCTGCGCTGCGCGGACGCGATCACCACCGCCCCGATCACGGCCGTTGCGCACGCGTCGATTCTGACCGGTCTGTGGCCGCCGGCGCACGGCGTGCGCGACAACGGCGCTTACGCGCTCAGCGATGACGTGGTGACGCTGGCCGAACGCCTCAAGGAAGCCGGCTACGCGACCAGCGCGTTCGTCTCGGCCCTGGTGCTCAGCCGTCGCTACAACCTCACCCAGGGCTTCGACAGCTACGACGACGACCTGTGGGGTGAGGAATCCGCCCCCATGTTCATGATTCGCGACCGCCCGGCCCGCAAGACCGCCGAGCGCGTCAATCAGTGGCTGGACCGCTGGCATGCCGATGGTGCGAAGTCGCCCTTCTTTTCGTGGGTGCATTTTTTCGACCCACACCAGCCCTACGAGCCCGATCCGAAGCTGCCCAACCGGCACATGATCTTCACCAGGTACGACGCGGAGATCTCCTCGGCGGACCTGGGCCTCGGCCGGATCGTCGAGCGGCTGGAGTCGCTGGGCGAGCTGGATGACACCCTGATCGTCGTGACCGCCGATCACGGCGAAAGTCTTGGCGAGCACAACGAAAAGACCCACGCCATCTTCGTCTACGACGCGACCGTGCGTGTGCCGCTGGTGGTTCGCAAGCCCGGGCTCCTGCCGGCAGGCGCTGTGTATGACGGCCCCGTGCGTGTGATCGACATCATGCCGACTGTGCTCGCGGCGCTGAAGCTGCCCGGTGCCGACCGGGCGCAGGGCGCCGACCTGATGTCCGCCTGGCAGGGACGGATCGAGCCGCCGGACCTGCCGCAATACTCCGAGTCGCTGCTTTCGGAAGTCGGTTTCGGCATGGCGCCGCTGTTCGCCGTGCGGTCCGGCGGATTCAAGTACATCCGAGCGCCGCGGCCCGAGATCTACGACCTGAAGAACGATCCACGCGAATTGAACAACCTCTATGCGACTCACGGCGGCCTGGCCGAGGAGCTGGACGCGCTGCTCGGACAGATCATCACCAGCAGCCAGAAACGCGCCCCGGCCGTCCAAGCCAACCCGCTGGATCAGGAAACCGTCGCCATGTTGCGGGCGCTGGGCTACGTGGCCGCAGTGGATGAACGCGAGAGCATGCAGGGCATCGACCCCAAGGACGGCATCGAGCTGTACAACATGCTGGAGGACGCGCGCCACCTCGGGCAGGCGGGGCGCTGGACCGAGGCCGAGCCGCTGCTGCGCGAGATGATCGCGCGCACCCCGCAGAACCTCACCGCACGCAACGTGCTGGGCGTCTGCCTGATGCGCCAGAATCGGCTCGACGAAGCCCGGCTCGAATACCTCGCCTCGCTGGCGATCGAGTCACGGCAGCACCGCGCGCATGGCATGCTCGGCGCCATCGCCATCCGCCAGATGAACCTGGAACTTGCCGAGGAGCACTACCGCAAGGCCCTTGAGATCACTCCCCGGTTCGTCGAGGCGATGGTGCACCTGGGCTTTATTCAATTGCAGCGCGGAAACCGCGCCGCCGCGGAAGAGTGGTACACGCGGGCCATGGCCGAGGATCCTTCCTATCCGCGGGTGCACCACAACTACGCCGACCTGTTCTTCCTTCAGAGCGACTACGCCAACGCCCTTGTCTACTACCGCAAAGCCCTGGACGTCGTGCCGCACAGCTTCGACGCACTCAACCAGGCCGGGCTTAGTGCCATGAAACTCGGCGATGAGCGTTCCGCGATGGAGTACTTCGCCAAAGCCGAGCGCGTGCGGCCGGAATCTTGGGTGCCGGCGTACAACCTGGCCTGTGTCCACTCGATCGCCGGGCGCATCGATCGGGCACTGGAGGAGCTGGCGCGCTCCGCGGAGCTGGGTTTCACCGACGCGCAGCAGATGGAGCACGACGCCGACTTTGCGGCGATCCGCGACTGCGAGGAATTCGCGGCGCTGGCCCAGCGGCTGCGCGCACGACCGGTAGAGGAGTAGCGTTCGCCCGCCGGGCACGGCGGACGCCCCGCCAGGCTCGGCAACTATGCCCGGCGGCGTCCGGAACCGGGGCGATCAGGCCGTGGTTGCGGATTGCCGCTTATGGCTGCTTGCCGGCGTCGGCGTCGGCCTTGCGGGCAATTCGCGGCCAGGGCAGCTCGGCGGCCAGCTTCACCCGCAGGTGCAGCAGGGCCGTTTCGAGTTGCGGGTCGTAATCGGGAGCTTCGATCTTGTCGGAGCGAAGCAGCTCGATGTCTTCATCGCTCAGCAGAGGCGGTAGCTGATCGTCGCTTTCGTCCGAGTCGCCGTCCTCACCCTTCAGCGACGCCAGCTTTTCCTTGCGGGCAGCCTCATCCAGCTCCTGCCCGGCGGTGTCTTCGTTGTGAATGATCGAGGCCTTCTGCTGCTGGAGCAGGTTGCGCGTGATCTCCTTGGGTGAGAGCGGCACGGACCAGTCCGGATCGACGCCCCAACTTTCCGCGTCTTTGGCACGGTGCGGCGAGCGGCCGTCGGGAAGGAAATACAGCGCCGTCGTAAGCTTCAAGCGCGCCCGTGCCCGCGAGTTCGACCATTGCATCCCGCGCTCCAGCGCCAGCACGCGCTGTACGCTGCCTTTGCCGAAGGTGCGCTCGCCGAGAACCGCCGCCCGCTCGTGGTCCTGCAGCGCGCCGGCCAGAATCTCTGAAGCGCTGGCACTGGCGTCATTGACGAGCACGACCAGCGGAAGGTCGGCGAATTCGGCGTTGCCGGTGACGTCCAGCGATTGCTCGCTTTCGCTGCGGCCGCGCGTGCTGACGACCCGCCCCTTGCGCTGAAACAGGCTGACGGTTTCGACCGCGACGTCGAGCAGCCCACCGGGGTTGTAGCGCAAGTCGAGGATCAATCCTTTCATGCCTTGCTTGCGAGCCTCGACCAGCGCGGCTTGCAGTTCCACGTGTGATTCGGGATTGAAGCCCGTGAGCCGCACATAGGCCACGCCCGACCGCGAATCGAGCATGTAGTTCCACTTGTCGCCCGCGGCGTCCGTGCGGTTTACACCCCGGACGGTCTTAAGCTGAATGCGACTGCGGACCAGCTCGAATTCCAGCGTGGCCCCGGTCCGCGGGCGGAACAGGGTCAGCTTGACCTTGCTGCCCTCCGGTCCGGTGATCTCGCGGATGGCCTTGTCTGAGGTCCAGCCGCTGGTGCTCTCGTCGTCCACGCCGATGATCAGGTCGTCGGGCTGAACGCCGGCGCGCAAGGCGGGGGAATCCTCCAGCGGCGTAACGACCTTCAGGCGGTTGGTGATCTCGTCGGTCCCCAGTTGAATGCCCACACCCGAGAAGTTGCCGACCATCATCTTGTCGAACTCGACCGCGTCGGCCGGCCAGACCACCGACGTGAATTCGTCCAGCTCGCCCAGCGCGCCCTCGGTGAACTCGACCACCAGCAGCCCTTCCGGCAGCGAGCAGCTCTCGCGATTGGCCTTGCTGACGGCCCGGAAGAGGTCCCACAGATCATCGGCGTCGAACTCCTTGGCATCGCCCAGCTTCTCGCGCTGCTTGCGCAACTGGCCGACGAAGTGCTCGCGTGAGACCGGGTTGGCGATCCCGTCGAACACGCTGGACGATTCGTACAGCTTGCTGGCATTGGCCAGCACCAGCAGGTTGTCCAGCGCCCCCTCCGCCATCTGCCGAAAGTCGGGCTGCCGATAGTAGTTGTCCTCGATCTGGCGGATCGTGTTCTTGAGCAGCTCGGGCGTCACATGCTCAATCCGCCGCTGGATGTCCTCGTCCTTCTCGTAGAGGAGCTCCAGCCGCAGGTGGCGGGCGGCCTGCTCGCGCAGCTCGCGCGCCTCCTGGTCCTTATCGTTGATCCGCTCCAGCAGCACGTAGTGGGCATGGGCCCGCGACCAGTGCGCCCCTTCGGACAGCTTCTTCGCTTCACCCAGGGCGCAGGTCCGCAGGTCGCGCACCCAGGGTTCCTGCGCCACGAGTTGCGGATCGGGTGCGTACGGGACGGCCTGAGCGGAGAAACTCAGCGCCAGGTACAGCTTACCCTCCCGCTGGGCCGCCTGCGCGTGCTCCACGTGCCAGGCGTATGCCTGGCTGCGCAGCGCATCGCGCGACTGAATCACCTGCGCGTACGACTTCAGCCAGCCGTCCACCTCGGCCGCCTGTGGAGCCGGTTGCCCGCTGGTCAGCAGCCGCGAAAGCGTCTGCGAGCCGCGCTCGTACTCGCCGTTGAGGATCGCGGCGTACGCGTCCTTGAGCGAATCCTGTGCGACCGCGGAGGCGGCCAGCGCCAACAACCCGATCAGCCCGACAGCTAGCGACGTGCGGCGTAGCCGCATGGTGCACCCCTTCTTGCGCCGCGGGCGGCGAAGCCGCCTTCGCCGCGCCTGATGATTTTCGCACGCGGACCCGTGCGAAACTCTCGACGCGATTATATGACGCGAGTTCCTGCCCGAATACGTCGGATTTGTCCGGCGGCCGGGCGAGTCGCCGCTTCGAAATGCGTCCCGCCGCCGGCGGGGCCGCGCCCCCGCCGCTACCCGCGTCCCGAAAAATCGGGCATGATGCCGGGCATGGTCCGATCCGCACGCATCGCTGACGCCGGACCGGCGCTCGCGCACGACCCCTGCGTGCTGCTCGGGGTGGATCCCGGCTTGCGGCGCAGCGGCTATGCACTGCTGGCGAGCGATTCCGGCCGGCCGGCGGGGCGCCTGCTCGAAGCCGGCGTCATCCGCCTGGATTTCGCGCTGGCGCTGGAAAGCCGCCTGCTTGAGCTTGATTCCAACCTCGACGCGCTGATCGATCGACATCGGCCGGCGGTGCTCGCATGCGAGCAGCTCTACGCGCACTACAAGCACCCCCGGACGGCGATTCTGATGGCGCACGCGCGCGGCGTGATTCTGGCGCTGGCAGCCCGCCGGGGGCTGCGGATCGTGCATGTCGAGGCGACCCGTGCGAAAAAACTGCTCACCGGCAGCGGCCACGCCAGCAAGCCGCAGATGCAGCGGGCGGTGGCGGCCCTGTTCGGGCTTGAGGCGCTTCCGGAACCACACGATGTCGCCGATGCGATCGCGATCGCCTGCTGCGGCATGCACCTGAGGGGCGCGCTTCAGGTGACGAGCGGCATTCCGGTCGCCACGGCGCCGGCCCGCAGGACCGGATTGCGCAGCGTCCACGTGCCGGGGAGCGACGGGTGATTTCTGCGATCCAGGGGCGCCTGGTGCAGGTCGAGGAGAGCGGCGTGGTCGTCGCGCTGAACGGCCTGCTGGTGCAGGTGCTGACGCCGGCCAGCAGCCTTGCCGCGCTGCGGCGCGCCGTCGACGAGACCGTCACCCTGCACACATACTTCTATCTGGAAGGCAATCCCGCCGGCAGCCACTTCCTGCCGCGGCTGGTCGGGTTCCTGACCGAGGCGGAACGCGAGTTCTTTCACGAGCTGACCCGCGTCAAGGGTTTCAGCACGCGCCGCGCGCTGCGCGCCATGTGTCTGCCGACCGACGAGCTCGCCGCCGCCATCGAGCGCGGCGACGAACGGCTGTTGACGACGCTGCCGGAGGTCGGCAAGAAGACCGCCGCGCAGATGGTGGCCGAGTTGCGCGGCAAGTTGCAGCGTTTCATGACGCCGGGCGCCGAAGCGCGGCCGCTGCCCGAGCTGAACGAGCCGCAGCGGCTGGCGCTGGAGATCCTGGTACAATGGGGCGACCGTCGCGCCGACGCCGCCCGGCTGGTCGCGGCGGCGGTGGAGCGCGATCCCGCGCTGACGATTCCCGAGGAGATCGTGCGGGCTGCGTATCGGCTGCGGCAGGGCGCGCGCAGCACGCCGGAATCGCACTGAATGGCGCAGCGCCGGTCCTGGAGCCGCATTCACGCATGACCATTGAGCGAGTCTTCACGCAGCCCGGGCCGGACGAGGAGCGCTACCTGACGTCGCTGCGCCCGCAGCGGCTGAACGAGCTGGTCGGGCAGGAGCAGATTCGGGCGCAACTTCAGATCGCCATCGAAGCGGCCCGCTCGCGCCGAGAGCCGTTGGAGCACCTGCTGCTCGACGGACCGCCCGGACTGGGTAAGACTACTCTGGCGCACGTCATCGCGCGCGAGATGGACGCGTCGGTGCGGATCACCAGTGGACCGGCGATCGCCCGCCAGGGCGACCTGATGATGCTGCTGACCCAGCTCGACCGTGGCGACGTGCTCTTTATCGACGAGGTGCACCGGCTCAACAAGGTGGTCGAAGAATTCCTCTATCCGGCGATGGAGGACTTCCGGGTGGACTACACCACCGAGAGCGGCATCGGCGGCCGCACGGTCAATTTCGCGCTGAAGCACTTCACGCTGATCGCCGCCACGACGCGCTCCGGGCTGCTGTCTGCGGCCCTGCGCAGCCGGTTCGGACACAATTTCCATTTTCAGTATTACGCCGTCGAGGAGCTCACGCAGATCGTCGCCCGCAACGCGCAGCGGCTGGAGATCCGGGCCGAGCCGGCCGCGCTGCGGCGGCTGGCGTCGCGCGCCCGCGGCACGCCGCGCATCGCCAACCGGCTGCTGCGACGGGTCCGCGATTTCGCCCAGGTGCGCGGCGACGGACGGCTGACGGAAAGCGCCGTCGATGCGACGATGGAAATCCTGCAAATCGACGCGCTGGGGCTGGACGTGCTGGATCGCGGCTATCTGAGTACGCTCATGCAGCACTATGACGGCGGGCCGGCCGGCATCGAAGCGATCGCGGCGACGATGGGCCACGAGCGCGACACGCTCGAGGACGTCGTCGAGCCATACCTGTTGCAGATCGGGTTTGTCATTCGCACGCCGCGCGGGGGCGTCGCCCCGCCCGCGGCCTATAAACACCCCGGGCTGCCGGCGCCGACCCGCCCGCTGAGCGAGCTGCCGGGGTTGTTCGACACACCGTAGCGCCGCGGCCTATCGTGCGCTCTGCTTGGCCTTGCGGGCCCGCTCGACGACCTCTTCCTGCACGTCGCGCGGCGCCTGGCGATAGCAGCGGAACTCCATGCTGAAGGTGCCACGGCCCTGGGTCATCGAGCGCACGTCCGTCGCGTAGCCGAACATGTTCGACAGCGGCACCTCCGCCAGGATCACCGTCGTGTCCTGGCGTGCCTCCGTGCCGTGAATGATGCCGCGGCGGCTGCTCAAGTCGCCGACGACCGGGCCCTGCATGTCGCTGGGCACTTCGACTTCGACCTTCATGATGGGCTCGAGGATCGCGGGCTTGGCCTCCAGGTAGGCCTGCTTGAAAGCCTCGCGGGCGGCAAGCTGAAAGGCGATGTCCGACGAGTCGACCACGTGATAGGTGCCGTCTTCCAGGATCATCTTCACGCGCACCACCGGATATCCCGCCAGCGGCCCGTTCATGCGCGCGGCGGCGAAGCCCTTGTCGCACGACGGAATGTACTCCTGCGGAATGCGCCCGCCGAAGACCTTGTTCTCGAAGACGTATTCGTCCGTGGCGTCCTCGGGCAGCACTTCGAGCGTGCCGATGACGTGTCCGTACTGGCCCGAGCCGCCGGTCTGCTTTTTGTGTTTGTAGTCAAACTTTGCGTTGCGGGTGGGGGCCTCGCGATAGTTCACCTTGGGCGCGCCGACCTCGACCTCGCACTTGTACTCGCGCTTGATGCGCTCGACGTAGATTTCGAGTTGCAGTTCGCCCACGCCGGAGATGATCGTCTCGCCGCTTTCCTGGTCGGTGCGCACGTGAAAGGTCGGGTCTTCCCGGACGAAGCGCTGCAGGGCCTTGCTGAGTTTGTCGCGGTCGGCCGTCTTGACCGGCTGAATGGCCAGTGAGATTACCGGCGCGGCCGCGTAGATGCTCTCCAGCGAGTAGCTCAGCTTGTCGTTGCAGAACGTGTCGCCGGTGGCGCAGTCGACCCCGATCAGCGCGATGATGTCGCCGGGCCCGGCCTCGTCGATGTCCTGGCGGTCATTGGCGTGCATGCGCACCATGCGGCCGATGCGGTGGCTGCGCCGCGTGCGCGTGTTGACGACTGAGTCGCTTTTGCGCAGGGTCCCCTGATAGACGCGCGTATAGGTGAGCTGTCCGAAGGACTCATCGACCAGCTTGAACGCCATCGCCACCACGGGCGCATCAGGGTCGGCGGTCATGGCGACTTCGGCCCCGTCGTTGTCGTTGTCGCGGGCGTAATACATCCGATCGATGGGCGAAGGCAGGTAGCGCACGATCGCGTCCAGCAGCGGCTGCACGCCCCGGTTCTTGAACGCCGTCCCCATCATCACCGGAACGATCTCGCGGCCGATGGTCAGGCGACGGATGATCTGGTGCAGTTGGTCGACGCTCGGCTCACGCTCGTCGAGCATCATTTCCATCAGCTCGTCGTCGTAGAGCGAAAGGGCGTCGAGCATTCCGTGCCGCGCGCGGTCCGCCTCGGCGGCCAGCTCGGCTGGAATCGCCGTGCGGCGCAGCTTCTCGCCGCGATCGCCGTCGAAATAGACGGCTTCCATCGTGACCAGGTCGATGACGCCCTCGTGGCGGTCCTCGGTGCCGATCGGTAGCTGCAGCGGCACGGCCTCCAGCCCGAGCTTGGTCTCGATTTCGTTGACGACCCGGACCGGATCGGCGCCCATGCGGTCGAGCTTGTTGATGAACGCGATGCGCGGAACGTTATAGCGCTTCATCTGCCGGTCGACGGTCAGCGACTGGCTCTGCACGCCGCCGACGCCGCAGAGAACCAGCACGGCGCCATCCAGCACGCGCAGCGAGCGTTCGACCTCGACGGTGAAGTCGACGTGTCCGGGCGTGTCGATCAGGTTGATCTCGTGATCCATCCACTCCACGGTGGTGGCCGCAGAGGTGATCGTGATGCCGCGCTCCTTCTCCAGCTCCATGTGGTCCATGGTGGCGCCGTCGCCGCTGCCTTTGACCTCGCCCATCTTGTGAATGCGCCCCGAGTAGAACAGGATGCGCTCACTCAGCGTGGTCTTGCCGGAGTCAATGTGGGCCGAGATGCCGATGTTTCGGATGCGCTGGATCGGGTTCATTGCGGTACTGTCCATAACCTGTTGATTGCTCGTCTGTTAACTCGCACCGGCCGGCCGGCTCCGGCGCTTCTGGCGAGACGCCGACCCCGGCTGCCGGCTCGCAGCCCCCGGGCGGTTGATCGTCCTGGACCAGAGAGTGTCTTGGCGTCGGTTAGGCGAGGGGACCGTTTGCGGCTGCGAACATCCGTCGTCACGTCGACGACGGCACCCCGTTGCGGCGGCCAGTCCTCCCTATTCCGCGAGTTTGTCGGGCGGACCTCGCGACCGACGCCAGGGTCGCGCGCCGCCCCATGGCAAACCCCAGCGTAAGATTATCGTCAGCCGTCGCCGCTCGCAAGAGGCGTAAGCGCCGCTCCACGCAAAAATTACGCAACCTTTACAAGCACGGTCGGCCGGATCGGCCGGCGCGTCGGCTCGGTTGTCCGCAAGCGTGTAACGCCGTACTATCATCGCACGTGCCGAGACCCGCCAGTTTTCTCGCACCGGGCGCCGAAGCAATGTCCAGGACGTGCCGTTCGAGCGTCGTTGTCTGTGTCTGCCTCTTTTCCGCCGGTCTGCTGGCCGGCCCGGCGTCCTCGCCCGCCGCCGACGACGCAGGGCG
>CAYOHG010000079.1:0-9722 GCA_964403685.1 uncultured Planctomycetales bacterium | reverse complement strand
GCTGCGCGCCGCCGGATGTAGCTGCGACGCGTTGTTGTTGAATCGCGCCAGGGCGCCGACGGCGTAGGACCGGGAATGCGGCGAGTGGCAGTGCTTGGCCGCCGAGTGCTGCACGACTTCCTCGATGACACGTTCACGATAGCGTGCGGCCGGCGTCGGGGTCGGATCGGCCGTCGAAACAAGGCTGCCGTCATACAGCGCGTACTCGCCATTGCTGGTGACTTTGAGCGACAGATACTCGGTTGGTCGCTCGAGCGGCGGGGGCACGATGTTCAGGAACAACTCGATCGTGCGGTGCAGGTCTTCGCGGGCCGAAAGCAGCCGTTCACGCAGCCCGCGCAGCTCGTCGGGCTCGGGCAGCCGCGCGAACGTGCCGACGTGATAGGCGATCGGGTGAATGTGCCGTCCACCGACGACGCCGCAGACGTCGTTGGCCAGCCGCTTCATGCGCAAGGCGCGCTGGACGACGTCAGGGTGGGTGCGAGTCAGCGGCACGACCGAGCCGACGCCGAGGTAATCGGGGACGGCCAGGAAGTACAGGTGCAGCACGTGGCTTTGGATGTGTTCGCCGTTGAGGATCAACTTGCGCAGCAGGCGGGTCTGCTCGGAGGGCTCAATCCCGCAGGCGGCTTCAATGCCCTTGACGGCGGCGGTGGTATGTCCGACCGAGCAGATGCCACAGATGCGGCAGGTGATGTGCGGGGCCTCCTGGTAGGGGCGGCCGCGCAGGAACGACTCAAAGAAGCGCGGGCTTTCCACAATGGCGAGCTCGAGCTCGGTGATCGCGCCGTCGCGCACACGGACCTTGAGGTTGCCGTGCCCTTCGACGCGGGTGATTTCCTTGACTTCGATGGTGACGTTCTTCACTGGGGCACTCCTGGCGCATTGAGGCGGCCGGCCGGTCGAAACCGGCGGGCGCGCGTCCCACGAGCGCGATGCGCAACGCCGATGAGGCGGGTGCGGTTCACGGCAACTCCTTGCCCTGGAACGCACCGAACAGCCTGAGCTTGCTCAAGGCGTCATCGACCGAGACGCGATAGTTCTGCCGCATGTTGATCGCGAAAGCGTTCAGCGCGGTCGGGTCGAGCAGGCCGCGGCAGCCTTCGCAGGTGCTGCCGAAACGCGGGCAGATCGCATCGCAGCCCGCCCGCGTAATCGGGCCGAGGCAAATCTGTCCCTTCTCATACAGGCACAGGTTGCCCCGCTTCTTGCATTCGACGCAGACGGGGTACTGCGGAAGATGGAACGGCGTGCGCGTCAGCACGTGCTTCACGAGCGAGAGGAACTCCTCTTTGACCATCGGGCAGCCGGGCAATTCCAGGTCCACCTTGACGACCGCCGACAGCGGCCGCGCGTCGCTGCTGGGGAACCAGTGCGCCCACTCGCCGTAAACGTATGACCGGCGCTCGGCGTCGGGCTGGTGGTTCTTGAGGGTGTTGATGCCGCCCAGGCAGGCGCAGGCGCCGATCGCCACCAGCGTCTTGCAGCATTCGCGGAAGTGGCGGATCTGCTCGTCGTCGTGCGGCGTGGAAACGGCGCCGTCCACGAAGCCGATGTCGATATCCCAGGCGCGCTCGGTCATGCCCTCGCGGAAATTGACGATCTCGACCGCGTCGAGCACGGTCAGAAGCTGGTCCTCCAGCTCGAGGATGGAAAGCGAGCAGCCCTCGCAACTCGTCAGGCTGAAGATGGCGATTCGGGGTTTCATGTAAGGGCCTCCCGCAGGGCCTTGAGCTGGCCGTACTTGAAGACCGGCCCCTCCATGCAGACGTAGACGTGATTGACCTGGCAGTGGCCGCACTTGCCGACGCCGCACTTCATGCGGCGCTCCAGAGAACAGTAGACGTTTTTCTGGGGAATGCCGCGGGCCAGCAGCTCAAGCAGCACGAACTTGAACATCACCGGGGGGCCGATGACCGCGACCAGTGTGTTCTCGGGGTCGGGCCGCGGCAGGTGGCGAAAGAGAGTCGTCACGACTCCCGTCTTGCCGCGCCATTGCGGGTCGGGCTTGTCCACGGTCATCTGAAATGCGACGCGCGGGTCGCGCTCCCAGGCGAGGATGTCGTCGCGGAACAGGATCTCGGCCGGGCTGCGCGTGCCGTAGAGCAGCGAGAAGCTGGCGAAACGATCGCGTTCATCGAGGATGTACTGAATCAGCGAGCGGGCCGGGGCCAGCCCCAGTCCGCCGGCGACGACCAGCACGTCGCGCCCGGTGAACTCATCCATCTCGAATCCGTGGCCCAGTGGACCGCGCACGCCGATCACGTCGCCGGCCTTCAGTTCGTGGATGCGCTCGGTGACGGCGCCGACGCGCCGAACGCACAGCTCGAATCGGTCCTGGCGCGTGGGCGACGAGCAGACCGAAATGGGCGCTTCGCCCACGCCGAAGATGGAAACCTGCACGAACTGCCCGGGCGCGTGTCCGAGCGCGCGACCGTCCTCAAACGTCAGCGTGTAGCGATTCTCCAGCTCGGTCAGCCTGGTCACCTCCCGCACGCGCACCGGCTCGGGCAGGTAGGCGCTAGTCCGTTCCGCGCGGCGAGGCGTTGTCAGTGTGGTCATGCCTCAGGCCTCCTCCTGGAGCTGGTTGTAGATTTCGACCGAGCTGATCTTGGCGGTACAGGCCCGGTCGCACCGGGCACAGCCGACGCACCCGGCCAGGCCCGTCTGCCGGCGGATCCAGGCGGCCTTGCGCGACATGCGGTGGCGCAGCCGCTCCCCGGCACGTGCTCGAAAGTTGTGTCCGCCGGCGACCAGCGCGAACTCGCGCAACTGGCAACCGTCCCAGGTACGCTGGCGCTCGCCCGATTGTCCGTCGAGGGCCAGCTCGTCGCGGATGTCGAAGCAGTAGCAGGTTGGACAGACCAGATTGCAGCTCCCGCACGAGTAGCAGCGCAGCCCGGTCGCCTCCCACAGCAACGAGTCGTAGGAACGCTCCAGCAGACCGGGCAGCTCGGGCAGACGCGTGGTTAACGCGAAGGGGAATGCCGCGGACTTGCCGGTCTGGTAACCGGCCGCGTCGCGCTCGTCCAGCGGTTCGGGTCGCCGCGATCCGCCGGCCTGTTCGCCCAACCAGGCGCGCCCGGCGTCGCTGCCGAGCAACACGCCGTAGCGGTCGTCGTCGCGCGGCGGGCCGCGGTGCTTGGCGCGGTCCAGCGGCAACAGCATGACGTCATAGCCGCTGGTGGCCTGATGGGTCTCCATGTCGCGGCAGAAGACTCCATCGGTGCAGGGCGTGGCACAGTCCACGCCGACGATCAGCAGCCGCGCGCGCCGCGCCTGGTAATGCGTGTCGGGGACATTCTGCGAGAATACGTGGTCCAGCAATCGGATCGCGTGGATGTCGCAGGGATGCACCCCCAGCAGCGCTACCGGCTCCTCGTGAATCTTCGGGACGGCCGAAAAGCTGCGCTCGTCGCGGTTGAACGTGAACAACGACTCCGTCGCCGGAAAAAGCACCTGCTTGGGGCTGAACACACAATACGGAAACGCCAGATCGAGCTCGGCTGCCTGGCGGACGCGCTGATAGAAATGCCGCACCGGCGGGGTGCACTCCGGTTCGACGCGAGAGACCGGACCGACCAGGGTGTAATGGCGCGCCAGGTCGTCGATCCGGCGGATCAGGTCCGCATGTCGAACGATGCGATCAAGCATGGGTGGTCTCCTGGGCCCCGCCCACCGCAGCCAGGCGGTAAGTGGGAGGCGCGCTGGTCGCGGTGCGGGCGCGCCCGATGCGATCGTCGTCGTGGGGGCTAGTGCCCGCGACGGTTGGTAGCACAACGGTGAACTGCGATCCGCTGCCGGCGATGGAGCGGACCTGAATCTGGCCGCCGGCCTTCTCGATCACCTCGCGAACGATCGACAGGCCCAGCCCCGTACCGGGGATTCTGGCGAGTGCGGCGTTGCGTCCGCGGCGGAACGCTTCAAACAGGCCGTGACCACCGGGGGCTTGAAGCAGCGCGGGGTCAATGCCGATGCCAGTGTCGATGACCCGCACCGCGGCGCACCCGTGGGCGTAAGGGCGCCAAGTGGGTCCGATCGACACGTAGTCGGCCGGCGGTTCGCGGTCCGGTCGGCAGTGTGGCACGACAACGACCCGCACACGCCCATTGTCGGGTGTGTACTTGATGGCGTTATCGATCAGGTTGCCCAGGCAATCGGCGAGGTCGTCAGGATGGACCGGCACAAGGATCGGACCATCCTCGTCGCCCTGGCAGGCGAGGGCGATCCGCCGTCCCTCCGCCAGCGGGGCATGAAGCTGGCATTGCTGGCGGACGACGGCGCAGAGGTCGGATGCCGCGGCGATGCGCGACTGCGGATCAGCGTCCTGCACGCGCGCCAGTGTCAGCAACTTGGTAACCTGGAGGATGCCGTCCTGGCAGCGGCGAATGATGAGATCGCACGTCTCGAGCACTTCCGCACCCACGACGATTCCGTCGCGGATGAGCTGTGCCAGCGTCTGAACGCCGGCCAGCGGGCTCTTGAGCTGGTGTGCGGCCGTCTGCATGAACAGAGATCGCCGTCGCTGCAAGTCCGAAATCGCCAACTGCGAGCGCTCCAGGTCTTCATTGACGGCCGAAAGCCGGCGCTCACGCTGCCGCAGGGCCGCGGCGCTATGCGAGGTGAAATAAAGTGTGCCGATGACACCGCAGGCGGTCGTCAGGATCATGGCGCTGCATCGCGTCAGGTCGGCCGGCGCCGCGTCGGGTTGAAGGTGCGGCAGCAGCGGAAAATGCGGCGCCAGCCAGCCGCTGCACTCGGCGAGCATCGTTGCGCTGTAGATCGCGACCGCGAAGACGCCGTGCGCGGCGGCATGCACCGGCGGCAGCAGGAGTGAGCCAATTGCCATGTGGAAGACGTAGAAGATCGCCAGCGGGTTCTGGGCCCCGCCGGAATAGCGCAACAGCGTCGTCAGCGCCAGAAGGTCGAAGCCGATCTGTAGATTGGCCTGTACCCGCAGTCGCCCGGCGAAACGTGTTTCGGCCCGCAGATCATCCTCCGGCGGGTTGGGCGTGCGCCGTAGTACGACGCGCCAGACCAGATTCAGCAACGCCAGCAGCGCGATAATCAGCCACAGCTCTGTCGGTCGCCGCGCACCGACCAGTTTGGTTTCCAGCAGCAGCAAGGTCGTCGCCGTCAGCAGGAACAGCCAGCGCAGGCGGATGAAATAGCGCAACGCGCCGCGCGACAGGAGCGGCGCGGCGTGGTGTGCCGGTGCAGGCTCGGTATCGGCGCGGTCGCCGGGCTGGGCGTCGGCCAAAGTGGGCGGGCTTACCGGTGCGGGCTGGGTGACCGTCGATCGTCGCGTCTGGCGCATGGGTCTAGGCCTTGGCGTTGGCCTCCAGCACGCGCTTCAGGGTCGCCAGCAGCGTTTCTGACGACACTGGCTTTTCGATAAACGCTGTCGCCGGAACGTACTCGCTGCCCAGTTCGCGCGCGTAGCTGACACCCATCCGCTCTCCGATGGCGGAGATCATCACGATCGGGATCTTGCACAGCACGTCGTCGCGTTTCATCTCGTAGGCGACGTGAAACCCCTCGGAGGGCGTCAGCAGCATGATGTCGAGCAGCAGCAAGTCAGGCGGTTGGCGGCGCATCGCATCCAGCCCTTCCTGTGACGTGCCGTAGCAGTCCACCTGATAGCCCGCCCGGTTCAATATGGCGCGGACGGAAAACTGGATATCCGAGTCGTCGTCGATCAGCACGACGCGCTTTCCGGCGGAACTCATGTCCGGTGCTCTCCAATGCGGCAGTCAGCAGATGCGCGGCAGGTCCTCACCATAGGGGCGCTGCACCTGTCGTCGCCCGCCGAACCGCGTCTTCAACTCGACCAGCGGCGGCTGACTGCCCGTAACGGTTCCGATGCACGCGGCGTGCCAGCCGAGTGAATCCGAGTGCATGACATTCAGCACACGCTCGCAATCCTCGGCGGACACAACACCTACGATCACCCCCTCGTTGGCGACGGTCAGCGGATCAAGTCCCAGGAGCTCCGCGGCGTGACGAGCTGCCGGTTGCACCAGCACCCGCCGCTCGTCGATTTCGAGGCTCAGGCCGCTGGCCTCGGCGATGTCCGCAAGCACCCCGGCGACGCCCCCGCGCGTCGCGTCGCGCAAAAAGCGGACGTCGGCGCCGGAGTCCAGGATGCGGTGGATCAAGTGGTTAAGCGGAGCGGCATCGCTGCGCAGGGGGGTGTCGAAGGACATGCCGCCACGCTGCGCCAGGACCGCCAGACCGTGCTCGGCGATCGGCCCGTTCAGCAGCAAGCAGTCGCCGACCTGGACACGCTTTACGTCCAGGCGAGCATCCGCGCGCACGAAGCCGACTCCGGCGGTGTTGATGAACAGGCCATTGAAATCTTGCGCGGCGGCTGTGCGATTTGGCGCGGCGGCATGGAGGCCGGGGTTGTGCGCGATTTCCGGTTCGGGCTGCGCGACCTCGCGCTGTCGCCGCTCGATGACTTTTGTGTCGCCGGTCACGATTGAGACGCCGGCCTCGCGCGCTGTGCGGGCGATCGAGGCCAGGATTCGATCCAGCGTGACGAAAGGGAGGCCCTCTTCCAGGATCAGTCCCAGGCTCAGTGCCAGCGGCCGCGCTCCCATGACGGCGAGGTCGTTCACAGTTCCTGCGACGGCCAGCCGGCCAATGTCGCCGCCGGGAAACTCCAGCGGCGTCACCACGTAAGAGTCGGTAGTAAAGGCCAATCGCGCGCCGCCCGCCGGTAGCGCATCCAGCGGCAGTACCGCCGCGTCGGTCAACGGGCGCAGCGCCGAGTTATCCAGCGCCGCGACGATGTGCGCGCGGATCATCTGCTGCATCAACTCGCCGCCGCCGCCGTGGGCCAGCACGATGCAGTCTCGCCGCGGGTCGTTCAGCGGTCTCCGGTTAGTGTCGAGCTGCGTTCGCGTCACGCGGCGCCTCCGCTCGTGGCGCTGCCCGCCGGGCGGCGTGCGGCGATTCCCGAGTAGCGGTACCACGCTGCGCACGTTCCCTCACTGCTGACCATGCAGGGGCCGATCGGCGTCAACGGGGTGCAGCCGCGGCCGAAAAGCCTGCATTCCGGCGGGTCGAGCTTGCCTTGAATGACCAGCCCGCAACGGCAGGCGGGATTGTCAATATCTTCGTTGACGTTCAGCGCGAAGCGCGCGGCGGCGTCGAAGCGCCGGTAGCGCGGGCGAAGCTCCAGCCCGCTGTCGGGAATTGTGCCAAGCTCGCGCCACGGAGTCGCCGCCGGTGAAAAAACGTCCGCCAGGAGTCCAAGCGCCACGCGGTTGCCGGCGGGTGTAACCGCGGCACCGTACACGTTTTCCAGTCGGGCCGCACCGCCGACAACCTGGCGCAGCAGGTGGACGATTCCGGCCAGAATCTGCGGCGGCTCAAACCCGCAAACGACGCACGGCATGCGGTAGTCCGTCACGATCCCGCGATACGCTTCGGCGCCGATGATGACGCTGACGTGGCCGGGACACAGAAAACCGTCGAGCGCGATATCGCCGCCATCCAGCAGCGCTCGCATGGCCGGCACGACCCGCTTGTGCGATACCAGCACGGCCAAATTCTCGATCGCGGCGCGATCGGCTTCCTGCACCACCGCGGCGGTGGCCGGGGCGGTCGTCTCAAACCCGACGCCCAGGAATGCGACCGTTTGCCTGGGATTGGCGCGGGCAAGATCGAGCGCCCCCCGCGCCGAAGTCACGACGCGCACGTCGGCGCCGGCAGCGCGACAGCGTTCGAGGCTGCCGCGCCGTCCGGGGACGCGCAGCATGTCGCCGTAGGTCGCGAGGATGACGCCGGGGCGCATGGCCAGTTCCATCGCGGCGTCGATGTGCCGTTGGGCGGTAACACAAACGGGGCATCCGGGGCCGCTCAAGAGCCGTACGTTGGCCGGCATCATGGCGCGGATGCCGGCCCGGAAGATGGACACTGTGTGTGTGCCGCAGACCTCCATGAGCTGAACGCGGCGCGGCAGGCGCGCCGCAAGCGCATCCAGCTCGGCCCGCAGCTCGTCAAAGCACCGCGCGGCGTCAGGTGGGCCGCTGGTTGCCGGCGCTGCGGTTTGCGTCGCCGCGATCATGGCACCGCCTCGCTTGCCGGGGCCGCCCCGGCTTCGTCGAGAAGCGCGCGCGGTTCGAGGCCGCGCAGGTAGTCCCAGGTGAGCAGCGCGTCGCGTTCCTCCAGCGGCGCGATTGAGAAACCGGCGTGAACCAGCACCCAGTCGCCGGGCCGCACGTCCGGTGTGAGCGTCGCGCGGATGGTCAATCGGTTGCCTTGCAGGTCGACGCGCGCGTCCTCACCGTCGATCTCGATTATCTTGGCCGGAACCGCCAGACACATCACGATTGCCCTTCCTGCATGTTCGTCGGCGCGCTGCGCCAACGGGCCACGTAGGCCTGTCCCAGCGAGATTCCGCCGTCGCCGGACGGAACCTGCTGATTGTACAGCACGTTCAACCTCGCTTCTTCCAGCAGCAGAACCACATCCGTGAGCAACCGGCGGTTCGCAAAGCACCCGCCGGACAATGCCACGGTCGCAACCTCTCGCCGCCGGCAGGCGCTGATCGCGGCGCGCGCCAGGAGGCGGGCGATGCCGGCGTGGAAAGCGGCGGCGAGGCTGGCCGAGGACTCGCCCGACAGCCGCGCGCCGACAATCCAGCGCAGCAGGGGGCGCCAGTCGAGAACGGCTTCATCCGCACCGGCGTCGCGGGACAGGTTGACAGGCTCTCGGGCTTCGCTCGCCAGGGTTTCGAGCGCCATCGCGGCCTCGGCCTCGTGGCGATTGCGGTCGCAGACGTGAAGCAGAAAAGCGACGGCGTCGAACAGTCGCCCCAGGCTGGAGGTTGGCACCGCATTCAGACCGTGAGCGCGCTGCGCGTCCCAGACTTCCAGCCGGGCGTCGGCATCCGACCGCAGCGCCTGCAATACGTCTCGCCAGCGCGCCCCGATTGCGGTGTGCAGGACGCCGGCGGCTGGCCGCCAGGTTTCGACGGAGGCGCTGTCGCCTCCGACCAGCGGAAAGTAGGCCAGGTGTGCCAGCCGCTCGTACTCGCCCCCGTGGCAGGCCAGCAGTTCACCGCCCCACACCGCGCCGTCTGAGCCGTAGCCGGTTCCGTCGCAGGCCAGTCCCAGCAACGGCCCGTTCTCGCCATGCTCGGCCATTACCGATGCGATGTGGGCGTGGTGGTGCTGCACCGCGACGCGCGGCAGATGCTGCTGCATAGCGTAGCGCGTCGAGAAGTAGCCGGGATGCAGGTCGTGGGCGATCCAGTCCGGCTCGAAATCGCACAGATCGCACAAGCGGCCATGCGCATCAAGAAAATGGCGAAAGCTGCGCGGACTCTCGAGGTCGCCCAGGTGCTCACTGACCACGGCGCGGTCCTCGTGCAGCAGGCACACGGTGTTCTTCAGATCCGCGCCTACTGCGAGAATGCGTCGTTGGCTCGCCGCCGCCGGGCCCAGGCGGATCGGATCCGGCACGTAGCCGCGCGCTCGGCGGATTGGGATCGCCTGATCGCGGAACGTGAAGACGACCGAGTCGTCGATCGGCCGCGCGATCGGACGGTCGTGCAGCAGCAGTGCGTCGGCAATACCCCGCAGCTCGGCGAGCGCGTCCTCGTTTCGATAGGTCAGCGGGTCGCTCGAGCGGTTCGCCGAGGTCATGACCAACGCGGTCAACCGAGAATCCTGATCGAACAGCAGGTGATGCAGCGGCGTGTAGGGCAGCAG
>CAYOHG010000078.1:0-9730 GCA_964403685.1 uncultured Planctomycetales bacterium | reverse complement strand
GTGGTGCAGTTCGGCGGACAGACGCCGCTGAATCTGGGCGAGAGCCTCGCAGCCATCGGCATCCCGATTCTGGGTACTTCGCCCGCCAGCATTCACCTGGCCGAGGATCGCGAGCGCTTTCAGCAGATTCTGCACGAACTCGGCCTGCGCCAGCCGCCCAACGGTGTGGCGTTCTCGCGCGACGAGGCGGCGGACGTCGCCGATCGGCTGGGCTACCCCGTGTTGGTGCGTCCGTCGTATGTGCTGGGCGGCCGCGGCATGCAGGTTTGCAACAACGAGCGCGACCTGGCCCGCTACATCGACCGGGCGCTGTCGGCAACCGACCGCGAGCTGAACCTGGACCGGCGTCATCCGATCCTGATCGAGAAATTCCTGCTGGACGCCATCGAGGTCGACGTCGACGCGATCAGCGATTACGGCTATCCGGGCCGCCCCGCGACCGAAGGTCGCTGCGACATCTGCGGGTTCATGGAGCACATCGAGGAAGCCGGCATTCACAGCGGCGACAGTTGCTGCGTGCTGCCGCCCTATTCGCTCTCGCCCGCGCTGGTCGACGAGATCAAATACCAGGCCAAGCTGCTGGCCCGGCGGTTGAACGTCTGCGGACTGATGAACGTGCAGTTCGCCATCCAGGGACGGGTGGTGTACGTCATCGAGGTCAATCCGCGCGCCAGCCGGACGATCCCGTTCGTCAGCAAGGCCACGGGTGTTCCGTGGGCCAAGGTGGCCACGCAGGTGATGCTTGGCAAGTCACTGGACCAGGCGCTGAACGACCTGGGCATCCGCGACGTACCCGTTCCGGCGCATACGTCGGTCAAGGCGCCGGTCTTCCCGTTCCGCAAGCTGCGAACGGTCGACGCGACGCTCGGACCCGAAATGCGCAGCACTGGGGAAGTGGTCGGGATCGACGCGCAATACCCTCTGGCGTTCGCCAAGGCGCTGCGCGCCGCCGGGTTGGAGTTACCCACTTCCGGCCGCGTGCTGGTCAGCGTCTGCGACGCGGACAAGCCGCGCGTCGCCTCCGTGGCCCACGACCTGCACGAGATGGGCTTCGAAATCTACTCGACCATCAAGACCAAGCAGGTCCTCGAAGCGGCCGGCGTGCCCGCCACGCTCGTCTCCAAGCACGACGGACAGGGCCCGCTGTTCCTCATGGACATGATTCGCAACCGCCAGCTCGACCTGCTGATCAACACGCCGATCCACACCGGCAGTGCCACCGAGGAAGGCCGCTGGCGGGTCGCGTCGCTCCAACTCGGCATCCCGCTGATCACGACCATGGCCGGCGCGCGGGCCGCCGTCAGTGCCATCCGCTCGTTGCGCACCAGCCGGCCGAAGGTCGCGGCGTTGCAGGACTACACCCACGGAGTCCAACGGTGATCGCCAGGCTCGCACTCGAAGATGGCAGCCTCTTTACGGGAACCGCCTTCGGCGCCGCCGGCACGCGGACCGGCGAGGTGGTCTTCAACACGGCCATGACCGGCTACCAGGAGGTCTTCACCGACCCGTCGTACTGCGGTCAGATCGTCACGATGACCTTTCCGCTGATCGGCAACTACGGGGTCAACCCGGACGACTTCGAGTCGCGCACGCTCCATCTCTCGGGCGTGGTCGTCAAGGAGCTGCCGCGCCGCCCGAGCAATCACCGTGCGCAGCGCGCCCTGTCCGAGCTGCTGTCGGAATACGGCGTCCCGGGCATCGCCGGCATCGACACCCGCGCGCTGACTCGCCGCATTCGGATTCACGGAGCGCTGCGGGGCGTGATTTCGACAGAGATCGCCGACGAGCTGGAGCTGGTCCGGCGGGCGCAGGCGGCGGATTCGATGGCCGGCGCAAATCTGGTGGGGCGCGTCGCGCCGCCGTCCGCCTGGCGCTGGGCGGATCGCGCCGCCGGCGAATCGCCTGAGTCTGACGGCGCGATCGACGCCGCGTCGCCGTCGCGCCGCCGGGTCGTGGCGATCGACTGCGGCATCAAGTTCAACATCCTGCGGCGCCTGGCGGCCTGCGGCTGCGACGTTTCGCTCGTGCCGGCGAGTGCCAGCGCCGAGGATATCCGCGCGCTGCGGCCCGATGGGCTGCTGATCGGCAACGGCCCCGGCGATCCGGCGGCGGTTCAGCAGACGATCGACACGGTCCGCGCGCTGCTGGGGCACTGCCCCATCTTCGGCATCTGCCTGGGGCACCAGTTGCTGGCTTTGGCGCTGGGCGCCACCACCTACAAGCTGCCCTTCGGACACCACGGCGCCAACCTGCCCGTGCGGAACGAGCTGACCGGCGGAGTGGAGATCACCAGCCAGAATCACGGCTTCGCGGTGGAGATCGCCTCGCTGGAGCGCGCCGGCGGCGCGGTCTCGCACTTGAACCTCAATGACGGCAGCCTGGAAGGATTCATCCACCGCGACCTGAGCATCATGGCCGTGCAATTCCACCCCGAGGCCAGCCCCGGTCCGCACGACGCCGGCTACCTGTTTGAGCGCTTCGCAGCGCAGGTGCGCGGTTGTCAGAGGGCGCTCGAGCCGCAGCTCGCCTGAGCGGAATCGCGACGCCCGCCGCCCGCGGACCGAACGCGATCCGTCCAGTGCGGCAAGCCCCGCGGCTGGATCCGTCCGCGGCACGATTCCAAACTCGCCCCGCGATTGGATTTGGCGGGCGCTCGCACAGCGGGCTACACTTCGCACCCATGGTGGGCCGTGGCGCGGAAGGCGTTCGTTGCAGCCGATGCACGGCCACAATTCACGAGGAGAATGAAACCATGCGCAGGATGCACCCACACACAGTCGGCTTTGCGCTGCCGCTGCTGCTCGCGGCGTTGTCGCCGGCGATGTTGACCAGCCCGGCCCGCGCCGCCGACCCCGAGCCGATCACCGAAGAGAACGTCATCAGCGGGACGATGGACATCGAGTTCAAGACGCGCACGTCGCTGGATGAGAGCGGCAAGTACGTCGAGGGTTCGCCTCGGATGGGCGTACAGGACATCTACAAGCTCGACATCGCCGTCGCCAAGACGACACAGTTCACCGGGCAGATCGTCCGTCAGCCCAACATCTTCACCAAGACGATGCGCAAGCGCGAGCAGGGCGCGGCCCTGGGCTACGATGTCACGCTCTCCGTGCTCAATCCCAAGGACCTCAAGCAGAAGAAATCGGTCGGAAGCTGGGTCGGCGTGATTCCGATCGACACCGACACGGGCGCCTACAACCTCGCCGGCGGCCGCAAGACCGATGAGCGCCCGCTGCGCATCGCGGTGCAGGCCACCGGGGCCGCACCAGCGTTCGAGGACTTTTTCGCCGGCCGCATGATGGGCAAGGCCGAGCAAAAGGACAACCTGGCCCAGTACACCTACAAACGCCTGATCGGCAAGCGCGAAGTGGTCGTGACCGTCAAGAAGTCCGACCCGATGCGCTTCGAGAACGTGCAGCTCGCCAAGGGACCGGCGACGATCTACCCCGCCACCCAGCTCAACGGCCGGCTGGATTACGACTATGAGACCGGCAACTGGTACACCGACGGCCTGCGCTTCAAGTACAACCTCGACGGCAAGGACTACGAGGACGTGGTCACCGGTTCGATCCGTTGGGTCGAAGACCCCGATCGCTCCAGCAATGGCAAGGGCTACTATGAGTTCAACCTGCGCTTCAACGAGGAGGCCAATCGCAAGGCCAGCAGCGAGGCCGACGCCTTCGCCGGCATGAGCGACGAAGAAGCCTTCTTCGCGGTCGACGACACGATCCCCGCGCTGGGCGGCAAGATCAGCTACGTGGACAGCTTCGGCGGCGACGGCGAAACGCCGATCAACAGCAAGGTGACCTACAACCTCAATGCCAACAAGCTGACCAAGCAGCAGATCATGAACTTCTTCAAGATGTGGCTGATCGCGGTCGGTCCGACGAACGACGAGTAGTTCGACCGTCGACGCATGTGCCGCGCGCGGCGCTGCCGCTGCGGCGGACATTCGCGGACACAGGCGTCAACCGGAACGCCGGGGCTTGAACGAAGCTCCGGCGTTCGCGTTTCTGGCAACCTGGCAAGCGTCCGGCGCGACGGCTGGATGTCGCCGCGGCGGCCGGCGAAGGCAACGCGGTCCGGAGGTAGACCGCACTGGCTAGCCGAACAGCTTGCCGATGATCTCGCGGGCCTGCCAGCCGGCGATCCCGGCGCCCATCAGGCTCTCGCCCGCGATCAGGCCGCTGGCCACCGTGAACGTGTACTCGCTGGACGTCTTCGGGGCGCGCTTCTCCAGTATCCAGCCGATCACGGCCCCGACGAAGAACATGAACGCGTTGTAGAACGGGAAGGTCCACGCCAGTCCCAGCCCGGCCGCGGAAGGAATCCACGCCTTCGCCCGCGCCGGAACAATCATCGACAGGATCGGCAGCAGAATGCCGATGGCGCCGCCGATGGCCATGCTCCAGACCTTTACCGGGTGCAGCGAGCTCAGCCCCTTGCCCAGAGCCTCGGCGACGGCCTTCCAGGTCAGCGCCGCGGGCGCGGGGAACTGGGCGTTGCCGATCGCGTCGGCGTTGGGAACCAGCACCCAGAAAACCAGCACGGTCACGACCGTGCCGACGAAGATGCCCGAGAACTGCGCCAGGAACTGCTTGCGCGGGTGCGCACCGAGCAGGTAGCCGCTCTTGAGGTCGGTCAACAGTGCGGCCGACGAGCCGGCCGAACCGGCCGTGACGTTCGCCGCCATCAGATTGGTGACCATGTTGCCCGGGGCGATGCCGGCGAACGTCAACTGCATGATCTTGCCCATCGCGCCGATTGGCGTCGTGTCCGTCTCGCCGGTGACACGGCAAGCGACGATCGCCAGTATGAACGACAGCAGCACGGCAATGGTCGTTTGCCACCAGGGCATGTTGAACGCGATCATCGACAGCCAGATGAGGCCGACGAGCCCTACCACCTGCCCGGCCAGGAACCACCACGCCGGTGTCTCGATGCTCTCGATCTCGCGCTCGATCGGGTCGCGGCTGACCGTGGCCGAACCGGGGCGCAGCATCGACGCCAGTCCGCCGAAGGCCTTGACGGCGCTCTTCCACTGTAAGAAGAACGACAGCAGGCCGGAGGTCACCATGCAGCCCGTGCCGGCCCAGAGGGACCACTGCACGGCCTCGCGAAACCCTGGGTTGGCCGAGATGAACACGTCACCGGTCTGAGGGTTGATCGTGTGTTGCAGGATCGGCACGAAGATCACCCAGCAGGTGATCGCGCCGATCATCATGCTGACGCAGACCCGCAGGCCGGTAATGGCGCCCGCGGCGATGAACATCAGGTCCCACGACAGGCACACCGTTCGCGACACCCAGGCCTGGCCGACGGTCTTGGCGTTCAGCCAGTCAACAGCGTTCCCCAATTGGTAGCCCGCCAGTTTCGGCCAGACGTCCCCGAGCTGAAGCCAGAGCTTGCTGATCATGGCCAGGATGCCGGAAATGCCCAGCGCAATCGCCGACCGGATGCCGCGGCTGCCGGAGCTGTGCAGCGCCTTGAGCGTCTCCGCCGCCGCCACGCCCGAGGGGAATTTGAGCTGCTCGTGGTTGATCATCTGGCGTTTCATGGGAACGGCCATGGTGACGCCCAGGATGGCCAGGAAGAAGACCATGCCCATCAGCAGCGGAATCGGGACCGTCTGATTGGTCAGCAGCACGTACGCGGCGAACGCCGAGATCAGCGTGCCGCCGGTCGTGTAGCCGGCCGCGCTGGCCGCGGTCTGCATGCAGTTGTTCTCAAGGATAGTCATCGGCGTGCGGGCCAGGCCGATCTTGTGGAAGGCGGTCCAGATCGCGTAGGAGAGAATGCACGCGGTGATGGAGACGCCGAAGCCCCAGCCGGCCTTCAAACCGATGTAGATGTTCGTGACGGAAAGCAACCCACCCAGGACGGACCCCATGATGATCGCCCGGAAGGTGAGCTGGAGCATCGAGTCGCCGCGGCCCTTGTAGCACTTCTCAAACCACTGCCGCTCGATCTCCTCGGGCGTGCCTTTGAATCCCTCGATCGGGAGCTCGTAGTCGTCGATCTGAGGCGCCTCGCCGCGCTCGCCGAGGCCGCGTCCGCTGGTCTCGTTCATGTCAAGTTTCCAGAGTGCAAGAGGTCCGGCCCTGAGACGGCATCGCTCCCGTCGGGCATGAAAGCGGTCATTGTCGGAGCGTCGCGGGGCGATTGCAAGGCGAGCGAATGCCCGCGGGCTGCCGGCCGATCGGCGATCCGACCACGCTGGCCCGGCCGCACTTCCGCCCGCCGGCTCGCGCGAGTACGCTGTCCGGCCCATGGATATGACCCTATCGCGGCTTCAGAAAACCGGAGCCCGGAAATGCCGCACGAACTTGCGCGCGGCGGCCCTGCCGCTGCTGCTATTCGCGGCCGTCGCGCTGCTGGGCTGCGAGGCGGGCCTGCCACGCGATCAGCAGGCGCTTCTGAACGAAGGCCGCGCTGCCTACGAACGGCGCGAATACACCCGCGCCATCGGCCAGCTCGACCGTTTTCTGGAAGTCGCCCGGCAGGAGCCGCAGATCGCCACTGCGCTCTACCTGCGCGGAATGAGCCATGCCCAGGGCGGCCGGCGGACCCAGGCCTACACTGATCTGAAAAACGCCGTCCAGCGCGGCGCCGACACCGACGCCGGCTGGCGCGCCTCCGTCGTGCTGGGCACGATGTACTTCGAGGAGGAACGCTGGGCGGAATCCGCCAATGCCTACGCCACTGGCGTGCCGCGCATGCCGGATGCGGACGGCAAGGACCGCGCCCTGTACCACTGGGGGCTGGCCTGTGAGCGGGCCGGCCGCTGGAGCGATTCACGCGAGCCCTTCAGCCAGCTCGCCCGTCGATTTCCAAGCAGCCAGTACGCCAGTGCGGCGGCACGGCGACTGACACAACACCCCGATTTCTTTGCGGTCCAGTGCGGCGCGTTCAGCGTCGCCAGCAATGCGAACAATCTGGTCGATCAGCTTCGCCGCAATAATCTCTCGGCCTACGTTCGGCGCGAGCGGCGGGAGCGCGGCGAGATGTACGTCGTGCTGGTCGGCCGCTACCCGTCGTTCAGCGAGGCCCGCCGGCAGTTGGAGCATGTGCGCACCTACGCGCCGAAAGCGGTGATCTGGCCGTAGCGCTTTTTCCGGGGCCCGGCATCGGCCCGCGGGAAGCTGATTTCACACCGTTGCAGAGCCAGACGCCTGGGTTGCGCTGTAACGCGCCGGCGCCTCGCAGCCGCCGGGCGGCGCGGAGTGGATGGTCGGAGTTCCTCGTGCAAGGCCAGTCGTGATGGATCGGAACTCAGCCTGGAGCCTGCTCTGCGAGTTCACCACCAGCGAATCGCTGCGCAAGCATGCGCTGGCGGTTGAAGCGGCAATGCGCCATTACGCCGCCCTCGGTGGGCACGACGTGGAAACCTGGGGCCTGGCCGGGCTGCTGCATGACTTCGACTATGAGCGCTGGCCCAACGCGCCAGAGCACACCCGGGAGGGCGCGCGAATTCTGCGCGAGCGCGGCGTCGACGAGGCGATTGTCGGCGCGATCCTCGCTCATGCCGATTGGAACCTGGCCGATTACCCCCGCGATACGCCGATCCGCAAGACGCTTTTTGCGGTCGACGAGCTGTGCGGATTCATCACGGCCGCCGCGCTGGTGCGACCCGACCGTCTGAACGGGTTGGAGCCGCGCAGCGTGCTCAAGAAGCTTAAGCAGGCGTCGTTTGCGGCGGCAGTCTCACGCCGTGACGTGGAAGAGGGCGCGCGACTGCTCGGCCTGCCGCTGGAGTCGCACATCCAGAATTGCCTTGATGCGCTGCGTTTGGCGGCGAATGGAGCACAGCCGCCCCCGGCTGTCACGGGTTGACTCTCGTCGCGGTCCAACGGACGACGCGGCGCGGCTTGTTGGCGTGCTATTCCTTCGGCGGCCGCGGCCAGATGACCAGATCGCCCTGATCACCGCGGCGGTTGTGCGTGCCGCCGTCGTCGACGCCATTGCCTCCCAGCGAGTAGAGCACGAAGCTGTTGCCGTCGCGGCGGTAGCCGAAGGGTTGCCCGGTGAACGGGTCGATGATGCTGGGAGTGCCCAGCGTCGGGAGCGAATCCGGGTAGGTGCCGAACTGCTGCTTGTAGGCCTTCAGCTCGGAGACGAGCGTGGTGGCGCGGCGGTTGGTCTCGCCGCGCGTGTACAGGAAGGACGCGCGCGTTAAAGCCGGCGCGAGGACGGCGACCAGCGGGTCGGCCCCGACACCCGTTCGTGTGGAGATCTCCTGATCGAGTTGGCTGAGCCCGTCGCGGGCGAGCGGGTAGGGTTCCGCAAGCGCCGAGGACATGCGGTCGTAGTAGTCCGTGAGATTCCGCAGCGAGTCCGCCGGGCTGGAGGCGCGTAACGCGGCCAATCCAGCCTCGTTCGGAGCGGAGGGGTCCGCGAGGGCCAGCACGGACGGCAGCGCCTGACTGCCAGTCGGGTTGAAGCGCGCCTGGCCCGTATCCGGGTCGAAATCGGTGGCACGCTGGACGACGTCCAGAGCCATGGCGCGCTCAAACTGGAACGTCTGGGTGATCGGTCGCGGGCTGGCAACACCGGCCAGTTCATCGCGCAGCGCGCTGTAGTCGAGTGTGTCGTCCACGTCGTCCGCCATCAGGTCGAGCATCGAATCGGTGGCCAGGCTCTGCACCGCCTGGCCGACCAGGCCCTCGATCAGCGTCGTGCCCGCCCCGGTTTGAGCGCCGGCGTCGAGCGTGTCCAGGTAGGCGTTGGCAGCTTCATCGAAGTGCCCCTGCGATGCCGCCAGCCTTCCCGCCGCCAGGTTCGCCTTCGCGAGCTGGCGCATCGGTGCGAGCGCGGGCAGCAACGCCCCGATCAGCGAGCCATCTTCGGATCTCAGCGCACCTCCGCGGTATTCGTATTGCGTGGCGCTGCGATAGGCGTCGAGCGCGGCCTGGTTGCTGGCGAGCCACTCGGCCAACCGCGGGTCGCTAAGGGCCGCCGGGTCGCCGTCCAGCGCGCGGTCCAGCAGGTCCGGCCCGTCGCCCGGCTGGTCGGATGGCGGTACATAGGACGTGATCGCCTGCTGGTAGAGCAGTTCCGCCCGCGGATCGCTCTGCCGCTGAGCGTTCATCCAGGCGACGTAGTTCACCGGCTTGCCGGGTCCCAGCGTCGGCTGCGGCACGGGCACACCGAACTCGGCGCTGTTGCCGGCGAGCGGCACGGCTTCTTCGGGAAGTGCGTCGATTTGTTCGGCGTTTTCGCCCTCACCGGTCCCCTCAGCAAACGTCTGCCCGACATTCGGGACGCCCGCCAGCGGATTCGGCTGCGACACGAGCGACGCCAGGGCGTGCTCGATGGTCTCGCGCAGTGCGGCTTCAACGTCAGGGCCGGTCGCTCCGGCCGCGAGCAGCTCGGCGGCTTGCGCCGCGACCGCGTCGAACAGCTCGCCCTGGGCCGCAGGATCGAGGGATGGATCGGCCGCCTGGACCAACCGCACAAGCTCGGCGAGCAGCTCTGCGCCATGCCCGTCGTCGTCGGTCGGAGCTTCCCCATCCGCCTGGTCAAGCAAGTCGGCCAGTTCCGCCGGCAACGGCTCCGCGTCGGCGAACTCGTCCGATTCCGGCACGAGCGGCTGGCCGCGTTCGTCGACCAGCTCGGAGTGCTCCAGGTCAATGTAGATCTCGCGCCCCCAGCGCAGTTCGATAGTGAACGTCGCGGGCGCCTCTCTGAACCTGAACTTCGCCCCTGACAACCAGTCGATCGAGCTGCCGCG
>CAYOHG010000077.1:0-9733 GCA_964403685.1 uncultured Planctomycetales bacterium | reverse complement strand
GGTTTGAAGTGGACGAGGTGCGCCTGAACAACCCGAGCCACGGCTCGTGGGCGTCAGTGCACCGCGACACGAGTCCGACGCCTTACTTTGCCGAAGCCGACTACGACGGCGACGGCCAGGTGGAGCCTGCCCGCTGGAGCGTGGCCACGGCGCGCGACGAGTACACTCCGACTCCGTGCGGCCTGCTGGAACCGCTCGGGCAGCCGGACAAGAACGGCATGGGCGATCAGCGCTGGGTGACCGGCGCGGGCCTGCTCGATCCCGACGTGACCGACGCCTCCTTCGGGCCGATTACGCCACTGATCACCATGAACGCGGCGATTCCGCCCGTCGGCGATCTGGACAACGATGGCCGGCTGGAAGGCACGGCGGCGGACCTGGCATTGTTCATGCCGGGCGCGACCTCGAGTGACCTCGATCAGGCGGGCTGGGATCTGCGGCCGCGCTCGTTCCCGACGCCCGGGTTCGTGCTGTTTGTGCCGCGTTTCTCGCACTTTTTGAGCAGCAATGGGCTTCGCCGTCCGGCGACAATGACGTTGAACAACCAGTGGCGGACGCAGGTTGGCGACAAGGATGCCGACCCGGTCAACCTGAATTACCCGGCCGACTTCGGACACATGCCGGTGCTGGATAACGGGCACCCCGTGGATGCGGGTGATTACCTCGCTAGTCAGGAAACGGCCTCGACCAAGGCGGGGTTGCCCTGGGGCCTGCTGGTGTTCGAGTATTTCACCACGCTGAACCCGAACCGCATCGGCGTCGATCCGCTCAAGGTGCCGGGCCGGATCAACGTGAACGCGGCCCCGTGGCACACGCTGGGGAACCTGCCGTTGATCGGGCCTTCGGTTGCGGGCATGGGAACGGAGTTTCCGGCCATCTCGCCGACTTGGCCGCTGGACGAGCTGGATAGCGTGGGTCAGCAACTGGCGATCCGAACCTACTACCCGACCGGTCAGGATGTCGACGAGGACGTTGCCGCCAGCGCGTCGCCGGCGTTCTGGGATCCCCGCGTCGGCGTGCTGATCGGGCGTGGATCGGGCAAGCGGTTCGCCGGCACGACCAGTCCCGGCGGCGGCGTGGATGAGGACGACGGCAGCGACGAGCGGCCGATTTACCGCTTCATCGGCAGCGACCCGGACTACCGCGTGACCGGCAGCATGGTCAATTTCCTGGCGGGCAACAGCATGCCGTTCATGCGCCGCAATCCGAGCAACCCGAGCGTCGACGACGATCCGCCGGGGCTGTGGCGGCTGGGGCCTTGGCTGGGCGTATCGACGGCGGCGTACCGCGATGGTGTGCAGATGGTGCCGATTGTGGACGCGAATCCGGACGGGTTGGAGCGCATGCAGCGCTACGCGGATGCGAATCTGCGAAACGGGTTTGGAAGCGTCTACGACGTCTCCGGAGGCGCTCCTCTCAACCTGAGCAGCGGCGACCGAAGAAAGTACCGCGGCAGCCTGTATGGCACCGTTCGCGGCGCACATCGAGGCGCTGTGGACGATTCATCGACGAGGCCGCAGGATTTCGGGTTCGTCGCCGTCGGCGAGCTGCTGAACGTCAAGGGGTTCGATTCGACCCGCGATACGCAGTTTGCCGTGCCGGCGCTGAATGCGGTCGACACCGTCGCCAACGAGGGTGATTACGTAAAGGCGGTCAGCCTGCTGGCGCTGTTGGATACGCAGATGCTGACGACGCGCAGCAACACGTTCACGGCGTACGCGACCGTGATGGACCGCAACGATCCCGAGGCCAGCGTTCGCACGCAGGTGACGTTCGACCGCAGTAATCTGCTGCCTCGGCTGAGGTACGTGTACGATTGGCCGCCAACTTCGACCGGGCCGCTGCTGGCTCCCGCCCAGGTGGCCCTTCTGGATGTCGACGGTGATAACCAGCCGGAAACGCCGGTCCGCACGGAAGCGTCGCAGCGGATGCCGACGGTGATCGCGGAGCAGACGGCCGGGTACTTCAATACGCAGTACGACGATTGATGCCGCAGAGCGGCGATAAGCCTCGCGATGCTTTCGAATGGTCGAGCGATCGCCGGCCTACTCCGGCGGCCATTTGGGCAGCGGTGCATCGCCTTCCGGAACCTGGTCGAGCAGCTCCGGGTTGTATTGCGAGACGGACTTGCAGCCGCAGTGCGGGCAGACCGGGAACGGCGTGGGCGCCCAGTAGCCCTCAGGGCGCTTCTCAAGCCCCGGCACAAAGCGGTGATTGCACTCGCTGCAATACTTCCAGGCGTAGACGGCGCGCTCGCCGCAGGCGCTGCACTCCGCCGGCCCGGGGTTGCCCAACGGCTGATGGAACATCACGTCCGCCTGGCACGACAGGCACACGCCGCGCCCTTCGATTGCCTTGGGAATGGTGAGCTTGCCGTTGGACTTGCCGAACATGCGATACCCGGCAAATCCGAGCGCCGCGATGCTGATGACGACAAAGAGGTAGTTGCGTGTCTTCGGGTCCATGTTTCACCGGCCGCGCGGATCGCTGGGCAGCTTTGACCAGGCGTTGGTGTTGGTTCGGTACAGCGCGCTGAGCGCTTCGGGAAAACCCAGCGGGTGCACGTTGTCCTGGCCGACGGCGCCGATCCACTTGGCACCCTCACGCGGCGGCCTGCTGTTCGGGTCGCCGGGGCGAGAAGCGATGGCGGCCACGTGTTCGGGATACTTGCCGGCGTATTCGGCAATCTCACCGCGATAAGCCTCGTCGCGGCCGACGCCGGAGTTGATTCCGGGGGCCCAGGTGAACGAAGCGACCGTGTCCGTTCCGTCTTTTTCCTGGCGCAGGTCGGTGGCGTTCTTAGGCGGTTTGGTGGCGACCAGGCTGACATGGCCGTCCAGGTAGGAAGTGTTGGCCTGGTATTTTCCGCGCCCGTGACGCCAGCCGACCATGGTGCCGTGCTGGTCGGGGTAGGTCATCGGATCGGCATCGCCCTGACCGAACGCGGTCGTCGCCCAGATGTACATGCCGTTGTAGCTGCCGAACCAGGCCCACCATCCATCGGCGGCGTAGATCTGCCGCGAGGCGTCCTTGAAGCGGTTGGCCTTGTAGTTGAAGTGCATGATCGCGCTGAGGCCGAAGCTGGTGCGGACGCCGTACTGCTCTTTTTCGCCCTTGCCGATGCCGACGTTGTCGACGGTCTCGAAGCCCCAGGTCTCGCCGCGAAGCTGCATGATCGGGTCCATGCGTTCGTCGGAGGGACACAGCCCGGCGCGGGGGTCGCCGACGTATCCGAGGTCGTAGAGCACGTCGACCCAGGTGTACATGATCTGGCGCTGACCGCCGATGGAGCGCACCGCCTCGCCGTCGTCCCAGGTCGGGCCGAAGTCGTTGTTCTCGCTGAAACACGACTGAACGCCTTGGCCGATGCCGCGGAGCTGCGCGGCGCACTTGGTGATCTTGGCCTGCTCGCGGGCGGCCTGCATGCCGGGCAGCAGGATCGAGATCAACAGCGAGATGATGGCGATCACGACCAGGAGTTCGATCAGCGTGAACGCCGGCCGACTGCGCGAGTGATGAGCTGGTTGCATGACGGGGCTTGCCTCCAGAAGTCACATTGACCCGTTAGAGTGGCCGAGCGCCGACTTGCACCGTGCAATCGGTCACCGCCGGGTCCAGGCGACGCGTGTACAGGATATCCGGCCGGTCGGCGAAGGCAACGCGCTTCCGATGAGCGCTTGCGGCGAGACGTGCGATTGTCGGTGGACCCGCGTTCCAGTGGTCGGCTGTGGGGCGCCAGACGGCGAACGACTTCGGGCGCGGCGACGTGGTAGCCCAACCGGACCTCCAGCGTCCGAATTGACGGCCCCGTAGAGTCATCGGTGCGCGTTTGACTTTGCTTCCATACGCCTGCGAAGTAAGATTAAGGCGTTCGGACGGAGGGCCGACGGCGGGTTTCCGGTTGCGCTTCGATCGACGCGCCGCGCTCTCCGTGTCGAGTCACAACTGTCGTGCGTCTCCCGCGTGGGAGCGCGTCGAGTAACGGAAGGGAGAATCCGCGATGTTCAAGAGGATTGTGGCGACAGGTCTGGCCGCGTCGCTGGCGATGCCGCTGCTGGCGGCTCCGCCGGTCGTCGATGGCCAGAGCATCACCAGCACCGTCTATGGCACGGCGCTGGCAGTGCAGCGTTTTCAGACGGGATTCGGGAACGACACCGACAGCGGCCAGTTCGGCTTCGGCAACGAGTTGGACGCGCTGTTCGCGACCAACGACGCCGACAACCTGTACATCGGCCTGAGCGGTAACCAGGAAAACAACGGCAACTGCGTGGTCGTGTTCATCGATGTGAACGGCGCCGGCAGCGGCGCAAACTTCCTGTTCACCACCACCATCGTCGGCGAGCCGATCCCCGGCCTGCCGCGCTACCTCGCGGGTGATTCCGGCGGCAGCCGCGGCTTCGACAACATCCAGTTCGACACCAACTTCGGCCCGGACTATGCGATTGGGTGGTCCGGCGGCTCGCCGGTCGGTTCGCAGACGCGGACGTACTTCCTGGTGAACTGGACGGAATTCGACCCCGTTTCCGGCGGCGAGGACCACACCAACGAGATCGCCGGCCTGGTGACCGCCGGCAACCCGACCGCCTCCGTCGCGACGCCGGGTACGCTGGGCAGCTTCCTTCAGACCAGCAGCCTGGGCATCCGCGTGTCGGCCGACAACAGCAACGTCGACGGCGTCGAGGGGACGTCGCCGCCGGACTTCATCCCGCAGCTCACCGGCGAGGATCCGCTCTCGGCCACGAAGGGCTTTGAGATGGCGATCCCGCTGAGCCTGCTGGGCGTAGGCGTGGACGATCAGGTGTGCCTGTTCGCGGTGGTCTCCAGCAGCAACGGCTACATCAGCAATCAGTTGCTGCCGACCGACACCACGGCCACGACTTTCACCAACATTGGCGACCGCAACCTCGGTCAGACCACGCTGGATTTCAACACGATCGCTGGCGATCAGTTCGTCTGCTACACGATCGTCGAGCCGCCGGGCTGCCCGAGCGGGCTGCCGACCGATTGCGACACGGACATCGTCGGCAACACTCCGGCGGATCCGCCAAACTGCATGGTCGACCTGACCGACCTGTCCGTCCTGCTGGTGAACTTCGGCACCGGCGGTAACACCTTCAACGACGGCGACGTGCACCCGGCGGTTCTGGGCGGCACGCCCGACGGCGACGTGGACCTGGACGACCTCTCGCAGATGCTGGTTGACTTCGGCCGCAACTGCAACTGACGGGTGTTCCGCGAGGAATTGTGAATTCATCGGTCATTACGCGGGCCGCATCGCAGTCAGGTCCGCTGAAATCTGGAGGCAGTAGTTCATGAGAGCGATTCTTGCGACAACTACGCTGATCGCGCTGGTCGCGGGCGCGTCGGCCGCGACACCTACGATCGACGGCGTCAACATCACGTCGGGCGGCAACTGGGGCACGTCGATTTCGGTGCAGGACACCAACACGCGCTTCGGTAACAACTACAACGAGCTCAACCAGCTTTTCGTGACGGCGGACAGCTCGAACCTGTACATCGGCATTCCGGGCAACATCGCCGACAACAACGCCCTGGTGATCTTCCTCGACACCAACGGCGCCACGGGCAGCAACGTGCTGAATACTGAGCCGGGCGGGGCCTGTCCGGGCAACGTCGCTACGCTGATGAGGCTGTATGACGGCAGCACGCTTGAGACGGGCTTTACGCCCAACTTCGCGCTGTCGATTTCGGTCGGCATCTTCCCCGGCCAGACAACCAGCCAGCTCGTCTACGCCGTGGACCTGCTCAATCTGGGCACGCTGGCCAACGTGTCGGCGGGCATCGGCGCCGTCGGCTCGGGAAATGGCAACATGACCGGCACGTCGGGCATCCAGGTTGCGATCGACAACACCAACACCGTGGGCGTCGGCGAGTGGTTCAGCGGCGGCGGCGAGACGCCGGTCCAGACCGGCGACGACCCGCTCTCCGCGACCACCGGCTACGAAATCGCGATTCCCAAGAGCCTACTGTCGCTGCCGCCTAACGCCAGCGTTTCGCTGTTTGCCTACATCTCCAACAACGGGCAGGATTCCGGCGGCGGCGTGTGCAATGGCCGTGCGGCGTACGGCTCGAACCAGGGACTGCCGGGGCTGGTCGGCTCCGACAACCTGGCGAATTTCGACGGTGCGCTGAACTTCCTCAACTTCACCACCGTCGCGGGCGTGCAGACGGTGACGACCCTGGTGCCGTAAGGCCAGCCGTCGTTGTACGGACGCCGCAGCACACGAACTCATCCCGGGCCGCTGGTCACATCCAGTGGCCCGGGGTGGCCATCAATGAGTGCGCTTCTGCCTTTGAAGTCCGGTTCGGAGTGACGCAATGACTGTGGCGACGCTGGGCGTGCTGATCTGCCTCTTTGCGGCCAATGACAACGACGTGGAGTGGAACGGCGTCTCGCACGTGGCGACGACCGACCGCCGGCCGATCTGCCCCGTCAACGGGCAGGGATTCCAGGTCCGTTTTCAGGCTTATCGCTTCGACCTCTCCGCCGCGCGCGTGCTGGTCAGCGACAACGGCACGCAGACCTACGATGCGTACTACGTCGAAGACCGCGGGCCGTACGCGATCTGGGCCGCGGACCTCCCGCCGACAGCGTCAACCAGCTTCAGTTACGTGATCGAGCTGACGGACGGCAGCGACACCGACTATTACGGACCGGCGGGCATGTCGGATGATCCGCCCGCGAGCGGCTTCGAGATCAATTACCAGACGCTCAGCCATGCTCCGTTGGGCGCGACCCCGGCGCAGGGTGGCGGCACGGTGTTCCGCGTCTGGGCCCCGCATGCGACGGCGGCCTGGGTGCGCGGGCAATTCAACGGCTGGGGCACCGGCAACCCGATGACCCACGATGGCGAGTTCTTCGCCGTGTACGTGGCGAACGCCAACGACCGTCAGCAGTACAAGTATTACTTCAACCCCGGCGGAATCTGGAAGCCTGACGCGCGGGCCAAGTCACTCAACCCAGGCGACAACTACAACACGTACATCGAAAACCCACTGCGCTACGTGTGGACCAGCAGCACGTACAACCCGCCCGCGTTCGAGGACCTGATCATCTACGAGCTGCACGTCGGGACCTTCGCCGGCCGCAACGATTCTGCCGCCAGCGGCGCTATCCCGGCCCTGTATTCCGACCTCGCGGCACACGTGGATCACCTCGCGGAGCTGGGGGTGACGGCGGTCGAGCTGTGCCCGATTACGGAATATCCCTGGGACTTCTCCGCCGGCTACAACCCGGTCACAGCCTTCGCGCCGGAGTGGAAGCACGGCACACCCGATGACCTCAAGCACGCCGTCGACGTGCTGCATGCGAACGGAATCGCCGTGCTGCTGGATATCTGCTGGAACCACTTCTCCGGCAGCGACAATTATTTGTGGAATTACGACGGCCAGCAGCACTACTTCGACGATCCAGCCGTGCAGACGCCGTGGGGCGCGCAGGCCGATTTTGACGCGCCGCAAGTGCGTTCCTACTTCCTCGACAGCATGCTCCAGTGGATCGACGAGTATCACCTGGACGGCTTCCGCATGGACGCGACCGACTTCATGAACATCTATCCGCAGGAGGCGTCCGGCTGGTCGCTGATGCAGGACTTCAACAACCTGCTCGACAACCGGGCGGTCGATAAGGTCGCGATCGCCGAGCAACTGCCCAACGATACCTGGGTGACCCGGCCGACGTCGCTGGGCGGCGCGGGGTTCGACAGCCAGTGGAACGACTATTTCACCGACACGCTACGGGCCGAGATTCTCGACGCCGGCTGGGACCAGAACAACGTCGAGATGTGGAAGATCGCCGACATCCTCGACGGCAACGGCCAGTACCTTGAGAACGTCTACGTCACCAACTACCTGGAGCTGCACGACGAGTGCAATCCGTCGACGGGCGGGCAGCGCATCGTCCGGACGATCGACCCGAGCTATCCGCATGACGACGTCTACGCCCGCGGCCGCGTCAAGCTCGGTCAGGGGCTGGTGATGTTCGCCCCCGGCATCCCCATGTTCCTTCAGGGCAGCGAGTGGCTCGACGACACGCCCTTCGGCGGCGGCGACCCGAACCCGAGCGTGCCGGCCGGCACCGAGTTCCGCATCAACTGGGCGCTCAAGACGAGCAACGCGCCGATCTTCCAGTACTTCCGCGACATCATCGCGACGCGCAAGAGCAACGGCGCGCTGCGTGGCAACGCGGGTATTCAGGTCTACCACACCAACGACGCCGACAACGTGATCGCCTACCAGCGCTGGGACCTGAGCGGAAACGTCATCGTCGTCGTTGCGAACTTCGGCAACTCCGATCGCTACGGCTATCGCCTCGGCTTCCCGGCCAACGGTACCTGGTACGAGCTGATCAACAGCCAGGCCGCGGTTTACGGCGGGAACAACGTCGGCAACGGCGGCAGCGTGGTCACGAATCTCGGCGCCTACGACGGGTTTGCTCAGTCCGCCGAGATCACCATCCCGCAGATGGGGCTGCTCGTGCTCCGCTACAACGATCCGCCGCCAAACGACTGTCCGGCGGACCTGAACGGCGACGACGTAATCAACCTTGACGATCTTTCGGTTTTGCTGGTGAATTTCGGGATCGCCAGCGGTGCGACACCCGAGCAGGGCGATCTGACCGGCGACGGGGCGATCGATCTCGATGATCTTTCGCAGATGCTGGTGGTGTTTGGGACGACCTGCGCGTAAGGCCGGCCACAGGCCGTCGCCGGACGCGAGCCGCTCGGTCGCCGCCGCCGATGGGCCTGTACGCGCTCGGGCCGCGCCGTCTCACGCGAACCAGCGTACGCACGCCACCACCCACGCAAGGCACACCACGTCCACAATTACGCCGATGGCCGCCATCTCGCGTAGTCCGACCAGTCGCGTGCCGTAGACGATCGCGTTGGGCGGGGTCGACACCGGCAGCGCAAAGCCGAGGCTGGCGCATAGCGCAACCAGCCAGATCGCGTGCGCCGGTTCGAGATTCAGCGTGGCCGCCAGCGGCGCGGCAACCGGGACCATCAGCGACGCGGTCGCCGTGTTGCTCGTAAGCTCCGACAGCAGGACGGTCGCGCCGGCGAGCGCCACGACCAGCAGGGTAGGATCGAGGTCCGCGGCGGAGATCGTCTGCGCTAGCGCGGCCGCCGCCCCGCTGGTCTCTAGGATGCGCCCGAGCGTCAGCCCGCCGGCGATCAGAAAGAGCGTGTCCCAGTCGAGCGCCTGAAAATCGTGGCGATTGAGCACCGTGTTGCCGGCGCGGCCGGATGGTGCGACGAACAACACCAGCGCCATCGCCACAGGCACGAGCGATTCGGGCAGGTGCGTACGCACCCAGCCGCGCAGCGCGTGCGCTTCCGGCAGGAACCCGATCGCGATGCCCGCGGTCAGCCAGATTGCCGCGGTCGCGAGAAAGGCGGCGATCGCCCAGCGCCGGCCCGGGCTGGTTTCGAGAGCATGGTCGCCCGGTGGATCGTGCCCGAGTTGCGGGCCGACGTCGGTCTGCACAAACGGCTCCAGCCAGTCGCTTCGAGCAGCGCCTGCGGCGGGTCGCCAGCGCCTCGCCGCGGCCAGCACGAGCCAGGTCAGCACGCTCGCGCCGATCCAGACCGGCACACCCACGCGCATCCACGAGATGAAGCTGGTCGTGTCGTCGAGCTGCTTCATGCTGGCGTAGCCGATCAGGTTCGGCGCGGTGCCGATCGGCAGCGTCATGCCGCCCAGCGTCGCGCCG
>CAYOHG010000076.1:0-9736 GCA_964403685.1 uncultured Planctomycetales bacterium | reverse complement strand
TCCGCGTCGGCGTCCGCGTCGTCCCCGGTGATGCGTGCGTGGAGCGGCCAGAGCAGCGCGACCGCCATCAACACGTGGGCGAGCATCTCCGGGTCGACGTCGGGGTGCGCGCCGCCGCCCTCGGTGAACGGGTTGACGAAGACCGGACCGGACGCGCGCGCCAGGGTTCGGCTGGAGATGATGCCCTGGGCGGTGCTGGAGGTGGCGAAGACCTTCAGCTCGGCGGGCAGCAACACGCCGCCTTCCAGCGAACGTGTGCCGGGCCCCAGCGCCTCGACGTGCACGTCGAAGCGGTCGCCGCGCCGCGCGCCCGCCGGCACCTGCGCATCCAGCAGCACCACGGCCGCGTCGGACGAGTCGAGTAGTTGATCGGGGTTCGGGCGGCGCGGTCCGCGGCCGCTGGACTCCTCGGCCGCCATCTCGCGATTGAGGTACTCGATCAGGTACTCACGCACCGCGGCCGGGGCGTCATTGCTGCCGTTTTCGCCCAGGCCGACGACGACGCCGAAGCCGCGCAGCCGCATCGGGCTGGCGTCTCCCAGGTACACCTTTTCAGCGACCAGCCCGCGCAGGATCGCGTTGCCGCGCGGCGCGGCGTCGGGCTTGGGTTCCGGCGGCGTGTCGCGTTTCTGAAAGGCCTTGCCCAGATCCATGTCGCCACAGCCGGCGAGCAGCAAGCCAAGCAGCGCGGCGCCAATCCATCGGCCGGTGCGTGTCCACAACATCGTATGTTCCTCACGCGACCGCGCGTTCGCTGCCCAGCGGCCGCAGGGTGGGCGGGGACTGTCCGGCGGATGGCTCGTAAGATAGCATACGGCCGCGCCGGGCGACAGAGCCGCCGGCGCCGCGGGCATGCCGTCGGGACAAGTTCCTTCGGACGGCGGCGCCCGGTGCGATCTGCGAATCGGAGTGCTTCCTTTGGCGACGGTTGCGGCGATCATCCCGGCGGCGGGGGCCGGCAAGCGCTTCGGCGGAGCGATGAAAAAGCCGTTCGTGCAGCTCGACGGCCGCCCGGTCTTCATCCGGTCGATCGAGCTGTTCGTCAGCCGGCCGGAGGTCAAGCAGATCCTGCTGACCGTGTCGCCCGATGATTACGACGTGGTTCGCGAGAAGTACGCCGCCAACCTGATGTTCATGAACATCAAGCTTGTTCAAGGCGGGGCGGAGCGCTTCGAGTCGGTCCGCCGCGCGCTGGAGCACGTGGATCCGGAGTGCGAGCTGGTCTGCGTGCATGACGCCGTTCGTCCCTGTGTGCTGCCCGCCTGGATCGATCAGGTTTTTGAGCGGGCCGCCAAGACCGGCGCCGCGATCCTGGCCGCTCCCGTACATGGGACGTTGAAGCGCGTCGCCGACGGTGCGATTCGAGAGACCGTGTCGCGAGCGAGCCTGTTCGAGGCCCAGACGCCGCAGGTCTTTCGGCGCCAGATGCTGCTCGAGGCGTATGCGGCGATGCCGGCCGATCGGCGGCCGACCGACGACGCGCAGGTGGTGGAGTGGGCCGGGCACTCGGTTGCGATTGTCGAGTCGGATCATCGCAACCTGAAGCTGACGCACGGCAGCGACTTGAGCCTGGCGCAGGCCGTGCTCAAGGACTTCGCTTCCGCCCGGCGGCCCAGCGGCGGCCCGCGCGGCCCTTTCGAGGAAGCGCAGTGGTAGCGGCCGGACAAACCCTCGCTGCGCACGCGGGCTGCACCGGGACAGCGCCGCCGCAAGCGCGCCATCTCCTGCCCGTCGGCCCGGTGTTCGCTGGACGCGAGGCTGCGGCTTCATGAGCCAGGCCCAACCGCCAAGCCACTTCATCCGCCGCGCCGTCGCCCGCGTGCTGATCGTCGTATCGCTGGTCGTCACAGGCGGTTGCACGGGCCGTATCTCGGCAACGCCGGAGGCAGCCCACGCGGCGGATGACCCCACCACGACGGACTTCGCGGACGGGGCAGCCGCGAGCTTGCCGGCGGTGCCGACGGACACCGGTCCCCACCATGCGCGCGTCCTCGACTTCGCCGTCTTCCAGGCGCAGGTGCCGGTGGAGAACGATGCGGCGATGGCGGCGGTGTGGACGCACCTGCGCGAGACGCTGTTCGACCGCGCCAGCGCGACGCGCCTGCACGAGAACGGGCTGCGCGTGGGCGTGGGGAACACGGGCTGGTGGCCGGATGTCCGCAAGGCCCTGGAGAGTGTCGAGGGTTGCCGCGTGACGCGCAGCACGCCGATCCGCGTGCCGGTCGACTTCCAGCTCAGCCTCGAGCTCGACGCCGAACCGCGCGAACAGACTCTGTTCGTGGTCGGGCGCGACGGCGTACTCAGCGGAGGCACCTGGCCGGAGAGCCGCAACATCCTGCGCGTCGTGGCCAGTCCGCCGCGCGCGGATGCCTCCGTGCCGATCGCGGTGACGCCGGAGCTGCATCAGCGGCTGGAAGGCTGGCAGACCGTGCGCTCCGAAACCGGGTTGTACCAGGTGCCGCGGCAGAACCGAGTCGCGTTCGAAAGCGCGTCGTTTTCGCTGGAGCTGGCTGCCGATGAATACCTGCTGGTAGCGCCCGCGGAAGGGGGGCGGCAGGGTCGGCTGATCGGCGGCGCGTTCCTGACGCGTGAGATGGACGGTCGAACGTACGCCTAGTACGTGTTCATCAAACCCTACGCCGTCGCGTTGGGCCGCCCGGACGCGGAGAGCGATGCGGATGGACGCGGCGCCGAATAGCACGGGCCCACGCGGTGAACTGGACGAAGCCGCGCTGCGACGGCTTTTCGCCGGGGCACGCCTGGCGATCTTCGTGGGCGACCGCGCCGGCCGGGTGGTCTCCGGGAACGAGCTGGCGGCCGGGCTGCTGTTTCGGGCCGGGCTCCCCGGCGCCGGCGCCGCCCTGCGGCAGGTTCTTTCGCCGGCAGCCCGCGGTCTGTTCGACGAGAGTCTCTCGGAGCTGCTGCGGACGCTCGAGCCGCTGGAGTTTCGCACGCGGATCGACTCCGGCCAGGCACCGGTGGAGTACGCCGTCTGGCTGGCGCCGATCCGCGCGGACGGGGGGGAAGTTTCGCACCTGTCGGTCTGGTTTCATGACATCACCGCCCGGGCTCAGCTTCGTCGCTCGATGCGCAAGACGGAGCGGCTCAATGCGCTCGGCCTGATGTCCGGCTCGGTGGCGCATCATTACAACAACCTGCTCTGCTCGATCGCCACGTCCCTGGAATACGCGCTCAACATGAACACGATGAGCGCTATGCGCCGTGCGCTCGGCCGCACGGCCGACGCCCTCAGCCGTGCGACGCATCTGACGCAGCAGTTGCTGGCGTTCGCCAAGGCCGACTACCGCAATCAGGACCTGGCCGACCTGACCGAGACGGTGCTGTACTTCTTCGACGAGAACGAGGCCCTCTTCGCGCAGCGTCAGACGCAGCTCGAACTGGACTGCCAGCCGATCCCGGTGATCCCCGTGCCGCGCGAGAATCTGCTGGCGGTTGTTCGAAACCTGGCGATCAACGCGATCGAGGCCAGCGGCCCGCGCGGCCGCGTGCACGTCGTCTTGCAGCAGCGCGATGCCGATTCGGTCGTGCTGGCGATTACCGATTTCGGTCCCGGCATTCCGGCCGAGCACATGGAGCGCCTCTTCGAGCCGTTCTTCACCACCCGCGGTGAGCTGGGTGACGGCAGCGAACACCGCGCCGGCATGGGGCTGGCAGTCGCGTACGGCCTGGTCAGCGAGCTGCAAGGGACGATTCAGGCGAGCAACGTACCGGGGGCCGGGGCGCGCTTCGAAGTGATCTTGCCGATCCGCCCGCCGGGCGCCGGAGCGGGCCATCAGTAGACGCTGCTTCAGGACTCACAAACCGACGGGCGAAACGTTCGTCTCACCCGGTTTCGTAGAGAAGACTCCGCTCAGGCGAAGCGGACAACCAGTTCCTGCAGCCCCCAGGCCGCCAGCGCGATCAACGCCATCCCGAGCACGATGTTCACGAACGTCAGGCTGCTGCGCCGCAAGGCCGATCCTAGTGTGCGGGCGCGCGTGGCGCGATAGACCAGCGCAATGCACCCCGCCAGCGGCAGGAACATCCAGAGCCGCGCCCACAGCGGCAACTCGACCGGGTGGACGAAAAGCGTGGCCAGCAGCGCGCTCATGATCATCCGGTGCCTCCGGGGGCGGCTGCATCCGGCCCGGCGGCGGCCGGCTCGTGAAGCTCGTGATAGAACACGGGCAACCCGCGCGTCTGGGCGCGCGTCATGGCGTCGAGCACGGCCAGCACGTTCAGCAGGCCGGCGATTGCGAGGTAGATCTGGGCGACATCGGAGCCGGGGTACGAGCTCAGCAGGCGGGCCGCGTTCGCATCGGTCACCGGACCGACGGCCTGGCTGACGGCGTAGAAAACCAGCGAATAGGAGCCGATGCACAGCTCGGCGAGAATGAGCCAGTAGTTCTCGCTGACGTTGAAGGCCATCTTCACGCCGCCCAGCGCCATGCCGACCAGAAACGGGAGCGTGATGGCGGCAAAGAACAGGCCGGCGAAGCCGCGGTAGCCGAGCCAGAAATGCCCGGCCCCTGGAATCAGCCAGGCCAGCAGACCCGCGCCGATCGTTCGCGGCGCGAGATCACCTTTCGCTACGTCTGCCAACGATCCTCTCCCGATTACTGATTCGGTTCATCATTGGATGGGGCGCGTGCACGTCGCGGCCGGCCGCGTCGCTATTGCAGGCTGCACGGGCCGTTGGGGTCGCCGCAGCGACCGCAGCCGGCCGGCTTGCGGGACGCCGCCGGCTGGCTCGATGCATGTGCGGAAAAGACGCTTAGCTCGCGCTTCACCTTGCGACTGCCGCAGGCTTCACAGACGACCTCGGACTCCTGGTGCTTCGATCGCACCAGCGTTTCAAACGCCGCCCCGCATTTCTCACAGACGTACTCGAAGATCGGCATACCCGCCTCCATCGGGGGACGCCGGAGTATACGGTCCACCGGCGGGCTTCGCCATTTGCAGGAAGGACCGCGTGGCCGCGTGCCGCCGGCCGTGTTGAGAACCTGGTTCGCGGCACCGATCCGGTCGGCCTCCACCTACCTTGGGCCGCGTGAATCCGAGGCGCGAACGGATGCGGGCGAGGATCGTCTACCCGGCCGGCGGTTGGGCTAATGCGTGCGCTAGTGCAGGTGTGTACGTGGCTGGCCGGCGACGCGCGGCGTTCCGGCTCCGCGAAACCGCCCGCTGTAGCACCTGGACGCCGATTGGGAGGAACTGGTAGCGGAAAAAGCAGAACGCCGCAGAAGTCAGCCCTCCGCGGCGTTCCGTTTGTTATCGCTTGACCGGTGGATCAACCACCAGTCTCAGCGTCAACTGCTTACTGGCAGTTGTTGCCGAAGTCGACCAGCATCTGGGACAGGTCGTCGAGGTCGACGTCGCCGTCCGGGGTGCCGCCGAGGACTGCCGGGTGCACATCACCCTCGAAGAACGTCTGGCCGGTCTGGCCGAAGTTCGTCAGCAGGGTCGACAGGTCAGTCAGGTCGACCTTGCAGTTCGGGGCGCTGCCGGCGGTGTCGCCGACGATGTCGGTGTCGCAGTCGGTGGGCAGGCCGCTCGGGCAGCCCGGGGCTCCGCCGGTCGACAGCACCAGATAGAACTGGGCATACGGGGCCGGCGGCGGGCCGAACCAGAACGTTCCGACGTAGTTGTTGTTCGGGTCGCTCAGGTCAGGCGAGAAGATGTCGAACGCGCTCTCGACGCCGGTCACCGGGTCGGGGTCGCCCTCGGGGCCCGGGGGATTCGACAGCGAGGGGCCGAGCAGGGTGGCGTTGCCGGAATCGACCGCCTGATAGGTGTACGAGAAGTCAGCGCCAGCGATGCCGTCCTTGTTCGGACCAGCGATCGTGGTATTGAAGCCGCCACCCGTCATGTCGACGGTGAAGATCCAGCCCGAGCAGCAAGGACCGCCGGGGTCCGGCGAGCCGGGCAGACCGGTGAACAGAAGGCCGCCAGTGTAGGTGGCATCGATCGGGTCGCGGGCCGTGTCGTTGAAGCCGTTGTCATCGGTGTACCAGTTGACGACGTAGTCGACCGGCAGCGAGCCGTCGAGGAAGTAGTCGAACTGGAACTCACCGAACGTCTCGCTGGCGGTGGCGACGTCCGCCCAGTCCAGCCACAGGTCAGGAATGCTCGAGGAGAAGTAGCCCGTTCCCTCGGAGCTGTCGAAGATTTCGCCGGCGCGCAGGCCGTCGACTTCGCCCGGAGCCACGCGCTCGAAGGTGCCGGTCGCCGCGCTGTACGCCAGCTTGCCGCGGTAGACCTTGTTGACAGGCTGCAGTGTCAGGTCGGCGAACGCCCACCCCGCCACCGCCACCGCAGCAGCCGCAAATACGAACCGCTTCATAGAGAACCTCCCTTGGAACATGCGTGCCGTTACACACGGACAACGAACTTGCCTATCCCGTACGAAGATGACATTCCGACGGGCGGAACCGCCGCGCCGGCCGTACGGTATGAGCCCAGCTCCGAAACGATCCTCGCTCCAACCCCTCACTGCTGCGCCGAAGCGCAGCCTGTCAGAACGCAACCGGTCGAGACCGAACTCCCGAAAGCGAGGATGTGCTTTGGGCTTTCCCTCCCAACTTCCCCACTCTCCGCTTAACACTAGAGCATCGCGATCGCGCTGTCAACACCAGATTAACGCCGGGTGCTCGAAACCCGCGGTCCTTCGCTGCGCGAACGCGCATCGATGACCCATAGTTTACGCCCCGCCCTGCCAATCCGCAATCCAATCTTCCGGCCGATTGGACCTGCGAACCGTTTTTTCGGTCAGACAGAGGCCGCGTCAAACGCGGCCCAGAGTGCGGCCTTTCGATCCGACCGCTCGACAGGCCGCGAAGTTCCAAGAATACTAACCGCGGTCCGGCGGAACTCCTTCCCGGACTTGCCGAATCGGAACCCCATTGCCCCCAAAAAAGGGCCGGAATGGACGCGTCGAAGAACGGCAGCGGTTGCGATCTCGCCGACGGGCTGGGCCGCCTGCTTGCCAGGATAAGCCGTTCTTACGAGGCGTTCGCCGCCGAAGCCCGTGGTTGGGATGCCGCCGGTGCCGCGGGGACATCCCGAGATGCGCTTGAGCTGGCGCTCGCAGCACTCCGCCAGTTGAATGCACCCGAGGCGGAGCGTCAGGTACTAGTTATCGGGCCAACCCAGGCCGGCAAGAGCACACTAGTCAATCGGATTATGGATGCCGAAGTCGCGGGGGTGAGCCCGCGAGCCGGATTCACGACCCAGCCCGCGCGATTTCGAATTGAAGGTGCCGCCGGTATCGGTGCTTTGGGTGAATCCCGCTGCCCTGCCGGCGATTCACCGCAGTCAGGCCAGGGCGTCGCGAGTTCTGGGTTCACGCCTCTGACGCCGCCCGCCGGCGACGAGTGCGCTGGTATCGAGGTCTGGGACACGCCGGACTTCGATTCTCTGGCCGCGCACGAGTACCGCGCGGCGCTGCTGCCCGTGCTGGCGCGGGCGGACCTGCTGGTCTGCGTGCTGACGCGCGAGAAGTACGCCGACCTGGCGGTCTGGAGGATGCTCGACTGCGTCGCACCGCTGGGCCGGGCGCTGCTGCTGTGCCTCAATAAGATGACGGCTGACGTCGAGCCCGTGGTGCGGGAATCGCTCGCGCAACAACTTCGGCAGCGGCCGGCGGTTGCCGCGACGGTCGTCGATATTCTGTCGTATCCGTGGGAATCGCCGGCGGTCGATCAGGTTGCGGCGGCGGCGGAGTTGCGTCGGCGCGTGCGCGCGGCGCTTTCAGGCACAGAGCGGGAGGGTTGGCCGCGGGGCGTAGCGCGGCTGCTTCGCCAGCACTGGGAACGGTGGACGCGCCCGATCGCAGCGCAGCATGCGGCCGAAGCGGAATGGACAGCCTGCGTTACGCAGGAGCTCGACGCGTCGGCGGAGGCCTATTCACGCGACGTGCTGGACCATCCCGACCGAAACGTCGCGTTCGCCCGTACCATCCAGGTGCTGCTCGAAATGCTGGAAGTTCCCGGCGTTTCGCGGGTGGCACAGCAGGCGCGCGCTCTGGCCACCTGGCCCTGGCGGAGGCTGGCGGAATTCGTTTGGCGGCGCGCCGCCAGGGGTGGCGGCTCGATTGCGCCGGACGCGCCGCGCTACCTGGCCGAGTTGTCCGATCACCTGCTGTTGCGGCTCGAACGCGCCGCCGCCAGCCGTCGCATCGCATCCCAGCGTGGCGCACCGATCGGCCGCGAATGGGATGCCGCCAGCGCGGCCGGGGCCGCGTTCTGGGCGCAACTCGAGCAGCGGCTTTCGACGGATGGGCCGATCGTCGGACGGGACTTTCAGACTGCCGCGGCGGCACTCGCCGAGCCGATGCAGGCGGATATTCGCCGCGCGGCTGAGTCGCTCTACGCGCGGTTGCGCGAGCGGCCTGCGCTGCTGAACAGCCTGCGCGCGGCGCGGGTGACGGCGGATGCGGCGTCGCTCATTCTGGCGGTCAAGAGCGCCGGACTGGGCGCGACGGATCTGCTGCTCGCGCCGGCCGTCTTCGGCGTCGTCAGCCTGCTGACGGAAAGCGCCGTAGGCTCGTACGTCGGCGCCGTCGCCGCCGGCCTGCGGCTCCGGCAGGCCGAGCTGTTCCGCACGCACGTGCTGGACGAGCGGTTGCGGCCGCAGTTGATCGAGCTGGCGAAAGCAGTGCGGACTGGCGACCTTGAGCCGATTACGCCGTCCGAGTTGGCGGATGCAACCAATGCGTTGCAGGAGTGGTCCCGTGTCGTCGGCGAGTGAAGCGTGGCGATCGGCGTTCGGCGCGCTGCGCCATTGGGCGCGGCAGGCCGCTTCCGAAGGCTGGCTCAGCCCGGAACACGAGCAGCGGCTCGACGCGATCGAGCACCAGACTCCCGGGGAGCTTTTCGACGGGGGCCGTCCGCTGGTGGCGGCGTTCTTCGGCGGAACCGGCGTCGGCAAGAGCAGCCTGCTGAACCGGCTGGCAGGCAAACCGATCGCGCGCGTCGGCGTGCAGCGGCCGACATCGCGCGAGGTCACGGTTTATGTGCATCGCGCGGTGTCACTGGCAACCCTGCCCGCGGAGTTGCAGGCTGCCGGCGTGCAGATTGTCCGGCACGACGTCGACACCCGTCGCGACGTCGTCTGGATCGATACGCCCGACATCAATAGTGTCGAGATTCAGAACCGTGATGCGACGCTGGCATGGATGCGGCACGTCGATCTGCTTGTCTATGTAGTCAGTCCGGAGCGTTACCGCGACGACGCTGGCTGGCGCGTGCTGCTAGAGCGGGCTGGTCGCCACGGCTGGCTTTTTGTGATGAATCGCTGGGACGGGGGGGTACCCGAGCAGCGTTCCGACTGGAGCGGTTTGCTGCGCGGCGCCGGCTTTGCGGACCCGTGGGTGTTCTGTACGAGTTGCGTCGCGGGAGCCGCGGCTAGCGACGAATTCGAGTCGCTCGACGAGCTGGTCAGTGCGCTGGAGCGCGCGCACGCGGCGCGCGAGCTGGAGCGCTGCGGCATCGCCGCCCGTGTCGCCGATGCCTTGGCATGGTTGACCGCTGCCCGCAGGCAACTGGGCGACGGCGCCACCTGGTCTGAGCTGCGAGCCGTCCTTGAGCAGGCCTGGGCGCCGGCGGAGGTGTCGCTGCGGCTCGGCTGGCGCTGGGCCGTGGCGGGGATCGCGGCCCGCTGCGCCGCCCGGCCCGGCGACCCGGAAGCGCTGCGTTGCGAAGGCCTGTGGGATTCCTGGAGCGAGACACGTGTGATT
>CAYOHG010000075.1:0-9845 GCA_964403685.1 uncultured Planctomycetales bacterium | reverse complement strand
GGTGAAGCTCGAGCTGCGCTTGTTCGGATTGAAGCAGCGCATCCGCCGACAGCCGCACGTCGCCGTAAAACGCCCCCGAGGCGCCGTCGTTGTACGCGTAGAAATCCTGGCGGAAGTCAACGGCCCCCTGCGGGTCGAAACGCAGACTGAAGCGGTGCTCCTGCGCGGGAACGAACCGCAGCACGCGTTCCGCCAGCCCGATCCACCCCGCCAGCCCGCCCTGCTCGTGCAGCGGCGGCTCGGCCGGCTCGGCCGTCCAGATCGCCAGGGCTTGGCGCGCGTCGCTGCCGGCCGGAATGAGACGCTGGTCGTGCACTGGGATCCAGATGGCGTCCTGCACGGAGCGCGGCTTGCGCGCGATCTGCGGCGCGGCGCCGCCGGCGGGCGTGACGAAGACGTCGCCGTCGAGAATCTCGACCGCTTCGCCGGGAAGCCCGACCAGCCGCTTGATGTAGTGCTGCCGGGGGTCGGCCGGGTCGCGAAAGACGATCGCGTCCCAGCGTGACAGGCCGGCGCCCGGCCAGGCCCAGGTGAGCCACTTATGCACCAGGATGCGATCGCCGGCGCGCTCGTCGCCTGGGCGGATCTCGACGGCACGCCGGCAGCTCGGGCAGTGCGCCGCCGCCTGGTGCGCCGCGCCGGGTATTTCCGCTTGTTCAGGCAAGCCGAAGTCGAATTCCGTCCCGCAATCGGGGCATAAGAGCGTCGCATGTCGGCCGCACAGCCCCGGCGCCATGGAGCCGGTGGGGATGATGAATGCCTCGATGAAGAACGCGCGGAAGACGAACGCCAGCATCAGCGCGGTCAGCAGCGTCTCGAGCGGCTCGACCACCCGCACCCAGGCCAGTGCCGCCGGGCTGAAACGTACGCGCGGGTCCGCCGTACGGACGTAAGGTGATCGCGCGGTTGTATTCGGGTCGGTTGCCACGCAGCCGGCTCGCAGCTCAGTCGATCCAGCGGACTCGACCGAGGTCGGGCAGAACATTGAGTCTCAGCCCCGGAAGCGGCATGAAACCCGGCCAGTACACCAGGAACGCCCGCCCGATCATCTGATCGGCCGGAACGGTGCCAATGGTGTACTCGCCGCGCTGCAAGTCATCGCGCAGGCTCGGGCCGAGGTCCTCAGGCCGCCAGAAGCGGCTGTCGAGGCTGTTGGGGCTGTTGTCGCCCAGTACGAAGTAGGCGTCGGCCGGCAGATGGATCGGGTTGCCCTTCACGCCGTTGCCGCGCGGGCCGGCCGCCTGCGTGTAATGCACGTCGCGATTCACCCGCAGGTGGGCAAACTCGGCCTGCACATCCGCGGCGGCGATGCGAATGACCGGCGGAATGTCGCGCGCGGCCAGTTTCGCCGCCTGCTCAAGCGCGACCGCGTACAGCCGGTCGTCGGATTCCAGCACGACCTCGTGATCCAGCTCGACCTGCACGCGGAAGTCGGCGTGACCCAGCGCCAGGTTGACGGTCCGATTGGTTGGTACGTGCGTTTCTCCCCACGATTCGCGCGTGTCCGAATCCTGGCGCTGTCGCTCCAGAAGCAGCCGGCCGTCGCGATGCAGCCGGGCGAAGAACCGGTCGCCGTGCTTGTTGAGGCTCAGCTCCACGAAGCCGGATCCGTCGGTCATGGTTACGTCGCTGGAGACGCGCACGTCCGTAACCAGGTTGAACCCCGACTGACCGGTCGGCGCGTTGTACCCGTAGATGTCAATAACCGGGGCGATGCGATCGGCGGCACGGTCGGTGCTGACGAACTCAATCGCTTCGGCGGCGCGCCCCAGCCCATCGAACCGCGGGCGACGTTGATCGAGCGCCCGCCAACCGGAATCCGCCTGCCGCGCCGCCCAGTGCGGGCGGTATCCCCCGGCCCCGGACTTGTGCGGAATGTAGTCATGGTCGTAGACCGGGAACCATAGCGCGCGCTGCACGCGGGTGGGCTTGCGGGCGACCTGCGGCCGGTCCGCCCCGACGGGCGTCACGAATACGTCGCCGTCGACGATCTCGATCGTCTCGCCGGGCAGCCCGATCAGCCGCTTGATGTAATTCTGTGTCGGCTGGTTGGGGTTCTTGAAAACCACGACATCCCAGCGTCGCGGGCCCAGGCTGCCGCCGAAATCATAGCTCCAGCCCTGCACCACGATGCGGTCGCCGTCGCGCAGCGGCAGAGCCACACCGCCGCGCCCGGTCGGGCTGGTGCGCTCCTGCCAGCGGCAGTTCGGGCACATGATGATCTCGGGGATGCGATTGAGTTCTCCCCCGTTCTGGTCGCGAACACGCTGCGGGCCGACCATGTACTCCCAGCCGCAGTTGGAACAGGTGTGGACGGCGTGCTGGCCCGCCAGCGTCTCAGCCATCGAGCCAGTGGGTATGATGAACAGCGGCAGGAAAAAACTCTTGAGCACCAGCAGCCAGACGAACAAGTCCAAGAAGGAGCCGATCTGGGCCAGAACCGGCTCGCGCTGGCTCGCGGGCGCGTCGCGCGTGGCAACCCCCAGGTTCCGCGTTTGGTCCGTCCGATCGTTCATGTGTCCGTCCGGGCTGATCGCGTCGCCGGCAATCCCCCGGACGACTCCGCCAGAATCCAGCGTCGAAAGCGTAGTTGCACGCGCCGCCTGGGTCAACGCGAGCCTGGCCACGCCGCGTGCGCCCTGCGCGCCCCGCCACCGGGCGAAGCCCCGGAGCTGGGCATGAACCGATGGCTGATCAAGAGCGACCCGGCGGAATATTCCGCCCAGGATCTTTGCCAGGACGCGCACACGATCTGGAGCGGCGTCCGCAATGCGACCGCCCAGATGCACATTCGTGCAATGCGCGCCGGCGATGAACTAATGGTCTATCACACCGGCAAGGAGAAGGCAGTCGTGGCGATCGCGACTGTGCAACGCGGACCGTTTCCCGACCCAACCGACGCCTCCGGAAAGCTCCACGCCGTCGAAATCGCCTTCAAGAACTGGCTGAACGTCGCTGTTCCTCTGACAGCGATCAAGTCCGAACCGGCGCTCGCGGCGTTTGACCTGGTGCGCATCAGTCGACTCAGCGTGCTGCCCGTCGCGGCCCCGCACTGGAAGCGCATCGTGCAGCTCGCCGGCGGACAGAAGACCTGAATCGATGAAGTGCCCGCTTCGACACGTCCGGCTGCTCGACCCGCGCGATGCCGCTTCGGCCAGCCGCGCCCCCATCCGCGACGCAGTGAACATCCCCTGGTCGGAGCTGCCGGAGCGCGTACACGAGCTGCCGCCGCGGTCGCACCCGCTGACGGTCGCCGCAGTTGGCGCGCCTGCGAAGCGCGCCGTGCGCTGGCTGCGCGACCAGGAGCGCGCCGCGGAGCTGTCGGATGAGTTTGAGTACGCGATTGAGCGTTCCGATCCGGCCGGCTGCCGGCTCTGGGAACCCAGCGCCTTCCTGGCCGAATGTGCCCGGTCGCTCACGCCGGGCCGCGCACTCGAGCTGGCTTGCGGCGTGGGGCGCGACGCGGTGTACCTGGCCTCGCTCGGCTGGGATGTGTTGGCCGTGGACCTTCTCGCTGACGCGCTGGAGCGAGCCGAGGCGCTGAGGAAGCGCTACGCGCCCGATGCGAAGCTGCACCTTCAGATTGTGGACCTTGAAGCCGAATCACCGGACTTCGCCAGCGCATGGAAGGAGCGTTTCGACCTCATCAGCGTAGCGCGCTATCTGCACCGGCCGCTCTTGGCGCGATTCCCCGGCTGGTTGCGTCCGGGCGGCAGCCTGATCTATGAGACGTTCACGGTCGAGCACCGAGCGCGGCACGGCCGCCCGGCCCGCGATGCGCACGTCCTGCAACCCGGGGAACTGGCGAAGTGCGTCCCGGACTTGCGGGTCGTGCATGTCTCCGAGGCGTGGCGCGAAGACGGCCACACGGCGCGCCTTTGGGCGATCAAGCCGGTTTCTTGATTCCCGCCCGCCGCAGGCGCCTGAGCAACGGGGTCGCAGGGCCCGCCGGAACTCGTGCCTACGGCCGGTCCGCGCTCCAGGCCGGGTCGGTCGACTCGACGGCGCTGGTGCTGCCCAGCACGCCGTCTTCGCCAACCTCGTTCCCGACCACCTGGCCGTTCCCTTCATCCAGCGCCCACAGTCCGAGCTGATCGGCGCTGGCGGCGGGTGTGCGGTCCAGGTTATCGGCGATCTGGTCGACCGTTCGGGCGACGGACCAGAAGCGTACGTCGGCGAGATTTCCGGAGTAGCCGTTTCCGAGCACGATCTCATCGATCGGCGGGGCGACGCCCGCGCTGGCGCTGGCTGCCAGCTCACCGTCCACTACGATCATCAGCGCGCCGCCCGCCTCGAACGCCAGCGCCACGTGCACCCAGCGGTCTTCGAGGTCGGTCGCCAGCCCTTCCACCGTCGTTCCGGAAGCCACGAGACTCACGCGCGACGTGCCGGGGTTCACACGGATATCAAGCGGCGGATTGCCGAAGGTCGCGATCGAGCCGCCCGCGCTGTCCGGCCGGCACCAGGCTTCGAAGGTGAACGCGCTGAGCGCCGCCGAACTGACCGGCAACGTCGCGAACTGCGAGCCGTCGAATTGAAGCGAGCCGTTAGCGCTGCCTTCGCTGACCGTGATCGTCGTCGTCGCCGTGCCCTCGACGCCGCCGGCGCTGACCGCCCGCAGCGTCACGACGAACTCGCCGGCCTGCGAATAGGTGTGCACGGGGGCGGCGGTGCGGGCGCTGGTCCCATCGCCGAAGTCCCAGTAGTAGTCGTGCACGACGTCTTCCTCGGCGGTGCTGGAGCGTCCGTCGAATGCGATCGACAGGGGCGCGGGACCGCTGCTCACGCTGGCCTCGATGACCGCCGTCACCGGCCCGCCTTCAACCCGGATCGTGGTGCGGGCGGACGCCGAACGACCGGCGGCATCGACCACCGTAAGTGTGACGGCGTAGCCGCCCGGCGAGGCGAAGGTGTACTCGGCGGTGAGCGTGTCAGCCCCCGCCAGCCCGGCGAAATCCCAGTCGTAGGAAACGATCTCGTCGGGACCGTTGGAGGCGGCGGCGGAGAACAGTACGTTCAGCGGCGGCGGCCCCTGGGTCACGTTGGCTGTGATGGCCGCGGTCAGCGACCCGCTCGAACCGATCGGGCACCCGCCCAACGACAGCGCGGCAATCATGGCGGCGAGCAGTACACGCAACACGGCGATCCTCCCACGGGCAACTTGCGCTTCGCGGGCATTATACGAGCGATCGGGAAGAGGCCGCGGCCGGCGAGCGGCGAACCGCGTTGTGTCCCTGATCGCAAGGCCGTAGCGTGCCCGAAGCAATTGTGCCCGGACCCGAGGTGCGAAAGCGTCTGACCTCGCATTGCAGTACATCGGAAAGGACCGCCTTGAGCGTTGACTTTCAATCACGTTCGCGTAGTGTGACGCGGGCGATCGCCGCGGCGGATTCGAGCAGAGGCATCCTTGAACCGTGGTTCAAGACGGCGCAATCCATGTCTAACCGCCTGTTGAAAACGTGGGGCAGAATGTGGCGGAGAGTGTGGCCCGGCCGCCCCCGGGTGTGTCCGTTTCGGCCGGCATTCGGCCGACCGAGAAACTCGGGTAGGCCTCGTCGGGCTGCGAGCTGCTGCGCCAATCGGGTCGGCGCATGTCGGACCGTGCCCACCACTTCGTTGCAGGGTCGGCTGCGCATCGCCGCCCTCGCGCTCGCGACCGCGGGCGCGTCGCTGGCCTTCGCCCAGGGAACAACGATCATCAAGAACCCGACGGTTCTTGTCGGCGACGGCACGATTCAGACCAGCGTGTCGGTCACGGTGCAGAACGGCGAAATCGCCGGGCTGGGACCGCCGGGCTTCAACCCGCTCGCCAAATCTGTCGACGCCGAGGGCAAGTTCCTGACTCCCGGCCTGATCGATGTCTGGAGCACGCTGGGGATGCAGAGCGGCGGCGAGGGCCGCGCCACCGGGCGCGCCATCGACGCCTACAATCCGTTCGATCATGACCAGATCCGCTTCGCCCTGGAGCGCGGCGTCACCACCGTCTACGTCCCGGCCCGCGTGCAGCAGGGTGTGGGGGGGCGCGGCGCGGTGGTGCGGCTGCTGCCCGACGCGACCGTTGAGGGGCGCGTGCTGTCGGAAGAAAACGCACTGCATGTGGTCCTGGCCGGTCCGGGTCAGGGCCCGCTGGCACGCGTGCGGGCGGTGCGGGACCTGCGAAGAGCCTGGCTCGACGCACGCGAGTACCGCGAAGCGCTTAACACCTACGAAGACGACCTGAAGGAATACGAGGAGAAGCTCAAGAAGCGGCAGGAGCAGAAGCCGGCCGACTCGCCCGACGCCCAGAAGAAAGACGAAAAGGGCGCTCGTCCTGAAGCCGCACGCGGCCGCGCGGCGGACCCGCCCAGGCCCGACAAGCCGGCCGAAGGCGGGCCGGGCCAGGACGCGAAGAAAGACGAGTTGAAGAAGCCGCAGAAACCCGACCGCGACTCCGCCAAGGAATTACTGCTTAAGGTGCTCGACGGCGAATTGGCGGTGCGCATCGAAGCCGAGTACCCCGAGGACATCCTCAATCTGCTCGATCTGGCGCGCGAGCAGAGCCTCCCCCTGGTTCTGGAAGGAGCCAGCGGGGCCGGCGCCGTCGCGGCGAAGCTCGCCGAGGCCGAGGTCCCGGTCATCCTGAGCGCCCAATCGCCGCCGCTCGCGTTCGTCGGCGACGCCTCGCAATATCGCGATGCCGCGGCGCTTTCGAGATTGATCGACGCGGGCGTGTCGGTGTATTTCGGTTCTGGTCCGACGCCCGGCGGCCAGCCCGCCACCCAGCACCTGGCGCTCGTCGCCGCCTGGGCCGTTTCGCGGGGCTTGCCCGAAGCCGACGCGCTTCCCGCGCTCACATCGCGGGCCGCCGAGCTGCTGGGTGTGAATAAGGAAATCGGCCGTGTGGCCCGCGGGCTCTCGGCCGACCTGGTCCTGTGGAGCCACCACCCGTTCGATCCACAGGCGCGCGTCGAACGCGTCTGGATTGCCGGCCGCGAGGTATACAACTTCCAGAAGCAGGCGAACCCATGACCGCGATCTTCACGGGCCGCCATCGAACCCGATTGCGCGATGTGCTGTGTGTCGGCGCGCTGCTGGCCATTGCCGTCTCGCCCGCGGCCTTCGCCGAACCGCAGAATCTCGTCCTGCGGGGCGGGGTGCGCGTTGACCTGGCCGGCGAACTTCAGAGCGACGCCGTCGTTGTTGTGCGTGACGGGCGGATTGTGCAGGTTGGCGGGCAGCCGCCGGCCGACGGTCCGGTGATCGAGTTCCCCGGCGCCGTGCTGATGCCCGGACTGATCGACATCGACGCGTATCTGGGCGCCGACGGCCAGCGCAGCGAATCGGCAGCCGTCATTGACCCCGCCGCCCGCGCCCGCGACGCTTTCGATCGCCACAGCAGCCGGCTGCGCGCGGCCTGCGACGCCGGCGTGACGGCCTTCGCGCTGGTCCCGGATGATCTGAACTTGATCGGCGGACGGATCGCGGTCTGCCGCACTGCGACCGTCGGCAGTCTGCCGGCGATCCTCTCCTCGGATGGGCCGTTGAAGCTCTCGCTTTCGCCAGCCGTGTTTCGAACCGATCGCCGTCCGACTTCGCGCAGCGGCGCGATCGGCCTCTTGCGCGAGGCGCTCGCCAAACCCGAGCTGCATGGCCCGGCACTGGTCGAGTTCGCCACGGGCCGCGGCGCCGGCTACGTCGCCACGCCCGGCGGTGCAGACGTGCTGGCCCTCCTGGGCCTGCTCGATTCCCAGCGCGATTGTCGCGTCTTTGTTCGGCACACCGAGGATGCCGTCGACGTCGCCCACGAGCTGGGTGCGCGCAAGATCGCGGTCGTCGTCGGACCGCTGGATTTCAACGCTTCACCGCGCGCCCTGCGCGCCGCGGCGGCGTTCGAGGCGGCTGGCACGAACGTCGCAATCGCCGGCGGTTTGCCCGGTCAACCTGCCGACAGTCTCCGCCTTGGAGCCGCGCTGGCCGTGCGATACGGAATGAGCCCGGCGGCTGCGCGGCGGGCGATCTCGACCGTCCCGGCCGAGCTGCTGGGCGTCAGCGGCGCCGTCGGCGGGCTGGTCGAGGGCCGCTACGCCGACATCGTCGTGCTCTCAGGCGATCCGCTCGACTTGCGTTCGCGTGTCCTGGCGGTGTATGTCGCCGGCGTGCGGCAGTCACCGCCGCAGGCCGCGGAGTAGCACGTTTCCTGTTGTGCGGCGCCTTTAGGCGCCGAGGTGGTGAAGTATGAGTACGATTCGGATTCCATCGGCGCGTTGGCGGTCGACGCCTGGACGCTGGCTGCGCGCCGCCGCAGCGCTCGCTGTGAGCGGGCTGTTACCCGGCCTGCTCTCGCCGGCATCCGCTGATGTCACGCTGATCAGGGCCAAGCGCGTTTACACGGGTGACGGCGCGGCCATCGATGGCGGCGCGATCCTGATCCGCGACGGCAAGGTGGTGCAGGTGGCGGCCGAGGTCGCGCCTCCCGAAGGCGCCACGGTGGTCGATCTTTCCGATGCGATTGTGACCCCCGGCCTGGTCGATGCCTGCGCCGTGCTCGACAGCGAAGTGCCGCAGAACGCGAGCAATTGGTTCAGCAGCCCCGAGGCGCAACGCCGCGGCGCCATCTGCCCCGAGTGCGGCCGGTACGCGCCGCAGGCCGCCTGTTCACATCCGCCCCGCGAGAGAGGTTTTTTCACCCGCGCGGCGGAGGCCGCTGAACATCGGCGACAGCATGAATCCGGCGAGCACGACGCCTGCCTGATCTGCGCCGGACCGACCACGCTGGAAGCCGCTCAGGAGTTCTTCGCCTCTGGCGTCTCGGCGGATACGACCTGGGCCGAACATTCCTCGGAAGTGATTCCGCATGTGCTGGTGGCGGATTCGCTCAATCTGCTGTCGCACGACTACGAGCGGCTGCTCCGCGGCGGGGTAACGACGGTGTTCGTTTCGCCGGACTCCGCAAGCGTGATCGGGGCGCGCGGCGCGATCGTCAAGACCGGCGGCAGCCTGGCTAAACGCATGGTGCGCAGCGCCGACGCGGTCAAGGCGTCGCTGGGGGCCGATCCGGTCTATCGGGGACAGGCGAACATGGGCCCGTTCGGCGGACGGGCGACGTTTTCGACCCGGCGTCCGACCACGCGCATGGGCGTCGATTTCGTTTTCCGCAAGGCATTCTACGATGCGGTGCGCGCGGGCGAGGGGCTTTCGACCCAGGGGGCCGACACGGCTCCGGCCGAGGCGTTCCCGATCCTGCGGCAGGTGCTGGCCGGTGAGGTGCCGCTGCGAATTCAGGCCCGCATGCAGCACGACATCTTCTCCGCCCTGAGGCTGGCTGGCGAGTTCAAGCTGCGGATCGTGCTCGAGGAGGCCACGGAAGCGTACCGGGCGCTGGACGCGATCCGGGCGGCCGAAGTCCCCGTGATCTACGGCCCGCTGTTCTGGTCGCCGACCGGGTTCCGGTCCTTCGTCGGAGAGGCCAGCGAAGCGCGCCTCAACACTCCGGCGCGCCTGGTCGAAGCGGGCATTCGCTTCGCGCTCACCGCGCAGGAATTCCGTGACGAAGAGGGCTTGCAGCGCCAAGCCATGATGGCGACGCGCTACGGTCTGTCGCCTTCGCAGGCCCTGGCGGCCATCACCGCCGCGCCAGCGAATATCCTGGGACTGCCCGGACGGGTCGGCACGCTCGTCCCAGGCGCCGACGCCGACCTGGTGGCCTGGTCGGGCGAGCCGCTGGCGGCGACCAGCCGGGCGATCTGGGTGATGGTCAACGGTGAAGTGGCCTTCCCACAAACCTCAGCACACAGCGAGTGCCGCATGCCTGGACGGACAGCAATCGCACGGATCGCCGCGCTAGCGGCGCTTGCACTCACGACCGG
>CAYOHG010000074.1:0-9875 GCA_964403685.1 uncultured Planctomycetales bacterium | reverse complement strand
GCGCGAAGGGCGCGCCTGGCGCGGGGAGACCGTGCGCCAGCATCGCGACGGCCAGCGGCCGGACGCGTTCGAGTTTGGCGACGACTTCGTCCCAGTCGCGCAGCTCGTGGGCCATCTCCACGTCGCTGGTCACCGGCGCGATGGCCTGGCTTTCCAGCGCGCCGCCGACCGGAATGCTCACTTCGCCGGTCTGCGGATCGACGAATGGCCCGGGCGCGCGGCCGTCCCAGAAGAGCTCGGGTGCGTACATCGCCATGACGGCGGGGTTCGCCGCCCGGCGGGTCACCTGCGGGAGCAGCCCGAACACGTCGTCCGGGGTGTACTCATTCAGCTCATCCGAGCGGACGACGCCGGGCGAGGCAAAGACGTCATCGGGGCTGGGCGCGACGTTGTCGAAACCGGGGTTCCGCACCCGCCGCGGATCGGCCCCGGCCCGCTCGGGCAGATGACACGTGCCGCAGGCGGTGGAGTTGTCCGAGGAGAGCTGTTCGTCCCAGAAAAGAATCTTTCCCAGCAAACGCTTGGATTCCGTGATGGGATTCTCAGGCGGCACAGGCACCGGGGGGAGCCCCTGGGCCAGCGCCAGTGAAGCCACGCCGTACGTACAGACCGCCACCGCGGCGGCGCGCGAGATGCTCATGAATCGACCTCCCTTGCGAGGAGCGAATACCCGCCGAGCAGCACAACGCCCGACCCCGCCTGGTATTCGGGAGAAATCTATGATCCGCCCGTGACCCGCGGATACGACGGGCGGGCCGGCGGCCGCGGGGGTCGGACGACGGGGTACCCGCGAGCCCGTCGCACCCACCAGCGGCGGGCAAGCGGCGTATACTTCGCCAAACAGGAGGCCGCCTCGGTGCCTGATCCGGTTGCTCCATACGGCGATCGACTCTCCATCGGCCGTCGCATCCGGCTGTTCCTCGAAATCCTCAACGTTCGCCTGCGGTTCATCTTCATCATGGTCGCGGTGGGGCTTGTCGTCGGCTACTGGGACACCATCGTGAACTACTACGATCGCTGGACCCGGCCGGCCGGCGCTGCGACCACCGCCGTCGCCGCGGATTTCGAGTACTACTGCCCGATGCACCCGAACATCATCCGCGACTCGGCGGCGAACTGCCCGGTATGCGGCATGCCATTGACCGGGCGCAAGAAGGGGGAAGCCGAATTACTGCCGGAGGGCACGCTCGCCCGGCGCCAGCTTTCGCCACAGAAAGTGCAGTTGGGCCGCATCGCCACCAGCCCGGTGAGCTACGAGCTGCTCAGCCGCGAAATCCGCACGGTGGGCCTGGTCGACTATGACGAGACGCGCCGCGCGTACATCTCGGCCCGCATTCGCGGGCGCATCGACCGCCTGCTGGTCAACTTCGTGGGCCAGCAGATTGAGAAGGGCGCGCCGCTCGCGCAGGTCTACAGCCCCGAGCTGATCGTCGCGCAGGAGGAGCTGCTGGTGGCGCAGCGGCGGCGCGAAGCGGCCGACCGCGGCGAGCCCGGACTGGACGGCGCCACGGCGGAGTCGCTGCTCTCGGCCGCACGCCAGAAGCTGTCGCTGTGGGGGATCAGCGACGAGCAGGTCGCGGAGATCCTGCGGCGCGGTTCGGCCGACACGCACCTTTCGATCCTTTCGCCGATCGCGGGGATCGTCACGGAAAAAAACGTACTCGAGGGCCACTACGTCGACGAGGGCGACGATTTGTACACGATCGCCGACCTGTCGCGCGTCTGGATGCAGGCCAAGGTCTTCGAGGACGACCTGGGCGGCATCGAGATCGGCACCGCGGTCGAAGTAACGTGCCCCGCGTTTCCCGCCGAGATCTTCGCGGGCCGCATCGCGTTCGTGGCCTACACGGTCGATAGCGCCACCCGCACGATCGCGGCGCGCGTCGAGATCGACAATGCGCAGCTCAAGCTGCGTCCGGGGATGTACGCCACGGCGGTGATTCGGACGCCGGTCGGGCGTGTGCAGCCGGTTGAGCCGGGCACAAGCTCCGCCAGCGCCGCGGCCGACCCGGCCGGCGACGCCACACCGCTGGAGCGGCTGCTCCGCGCCTATCTGGCGCTATCCAACTACTACGTCAATGACGCGACCGACGACGCGGCGGTCGCCCGCCTCGCGGAGAGCGCCCGCGGTCTGGCTGAGCAGGGCACGCCCGAGCTGCGCGAGCGCGCGGCGGCCGTGGCCCGCTCCGCCGGGGCCCTGGTCGGTAGCGACCTGAAGGCGCAGCGCAACCAGTTCGAGCAGGTCAGTGCCGCTTTGATTGAGTTGCTCGAGGCCAGCTCGCAGCGGCCGCTCACGCTCCAGGTAGCGCACTGTCCGATGGTCGACGCGGACTGGCTCCAGGAATCGACCTCGCCGGCCAACCCCTACATGGGACAGCGCATGTTGCAGTGCGGTTCGATCCGCGCGGCACTGCCCGCCATCGGCGGCGGCCCGGCGTCGCAGTTCGCCTCGGGCTACTTCTGCCCGGTCTACCCCGATCGCCTGTTCGAAAAACCGGAGCTCTGCCCGATCGACCAATTCCCCATGCGGTTCGTGCGGATCGAGAAGGTGCTGGCGGTGCCCGCATCCGCCGTGATCAACACCGGCACCCGGCACGTCGTCTATCGCGAGAGCAGCCCCGGCATCTACGACATGCTGGCGGTGCAGGTTGGCCGGCGCGCCGGCGAGTTCTACCCGGTGCTGAGCGGATTGTCCGCCGGTGACCGCGTCGCCACCACCGGCGCCTTCCTGGTGGACGCCGAGAACCGGCTCAACCCCGGCGCGGCGGCGCTGTATTTCGGCGCATCCGGCAGCGACGTACGGTCGGCCGAGCCCGCGAATGCTGAAAACCCGTAACGACCAGAGACCACCCGCTCGCGGGCCTCGGCCCTTCGCGCCGCGACCGGGAACATGCGGTGAGCCAGGATGATCGGCGGGCTGATCGAGTACTCCATCCGCAACCGCTTCATCGTCATCCTGCTGACGGCGATGGTGGCCGTCTGGGGCGTTTATTGCATCCTGCGCACGCCAATCGACGCCATCCCAGACCTGTCGGAAAACCAGCTCATCGTCTTTACCGATTGGACGGGCCGCTCGCCGCAGGAAATCGACGACCAGATCACCTACCCGCTGTCGGTAAACCTCCAGGGGCTGGCCGGGGTGAAGGCGATCCGCTCGGCCAGCGAGTTCAATTTCTCGATGATCAACGTGATTTTCGAGGAGAAGATCGATTTCTATTTCGCCCGCACGCGCGTTCTGGAGCGGCTCAACCTCGCCGCCACGTTCCTACCGCCGGGCGTCGTGCCGTACCTCGCCCCGGACGCCACGGCGCTGGGTCAGATTTTCTGGTACACGGTTGAGGGCGACGGGTACAGCGTCGATGAGCTGCGCGCCATTCAGGACTGGTACGTGCGCTACCAGCTCTACGTGGACGGCGTGGCCGAGGTCGCCAGCGTTGGTGGGTTCGTCCGTGAGTACCAGATCGACATCGACCCGGACCGTCTGCGCGCCTACGACCTGACGATCGGCGCCGTCTACGACGCCGTCGCCCGCAGCAACCTGGCGGTCGGCGGCAAGGTCTTCTTCGAGGTCAATGCCGAGTATCTGATCCGCGGCGTCGGCTGGGTGCGGGGCGTGCGTGACCTTGAGAACGTCGTCATCGCCAACCGCGCGGACGTTCCCATTCTCGTCCGTCACGTCGCCGCGGTCCAGCTCGGCCCGTCCTACCGCCGCAGCATGCTGGAGAAGAACGGCCAGGAGGCGGTCGGCGGGGTCGTGATGATGCGGTACGGCGAGAATCCGCTGACCGTCACACAAGCCATCAAGCGGCGCATCGAGCAGCTTCAGGCCGGGTTGCCGGCGGGCGTGCGGATCGTCCCCTTTTACGAGCGCACCGCACTCATTCACGGAGCCATCGAGACGCTCACCGGCACGCTGCTGGAGGAGCTGATCGTCGCCAGCATCGCCGTGCTGCTGATTCTCACGCACGTTCGCAGCGCCTTGATCGTGTGCAGCACGCTGCCGCTGGCCGTGCTCATCTCCTTCATCCTGATGTACTACCTGGGCGTGCCCAGCAACATCATGTCGCTCTCGGGCATCGCCATCTCGATCGGCATCCTGGTCGATGCCGCCGTCGTCATGGTGGAGAACGCCACCCACGCGCTGACCCGCCAGTTCGGCGACACGCGCGTCCGTGGTGACACAACCGAGGCGATTGTGCGCGCCTGCCGCCTGGTTGGAAAACCGATCTTCTTCGCCGTCATGATCATGCTGATCAGCTTCCTGCCCGTGTTCGCGCTGTCGGGGCAGGAAGGCAAGATGTTCCACCCGCTGGCGTTCACCAAGAGCTTCGCGATGGTCGGCGTCGCGATTCTGGCGGTGACGTTCGTCCCCGCGATCATTCCGCCGCTGATCCGCGGGCGCCTGCGCAGCGAGAATCAGAACTGGATCGTCCGCAGCATGATCCAGATCTACAAGCCGGTGCTGAGCTGGCTGCTCGACGTTCCCGCCGCCGGTATCTGGTTCATGAGCCTGCTGTTCATCATCGGGGCCGGCCTGGTCGGCGGCCGGACCTTGTTCCTGAGCCTGCTGGCCATCGCGCTGTTCTTCGGCACGGTGTTCTTCCGCCGCTGGCTCAGCCGCGGCCTGGCGTTCGCGCTGCTGGTGCTGGCGGCCGCGTGGAGCTGGCATTTCCCGCGGCTGGGGCATGACTTCATGCCTCCGCTGGATGAGGGCAGCATCCTGGACATGCCCGTGACCGTGCCGCGCGTGTCCATCGCTCAGGCCGCCGACGACATCCGTGTGCGCGATCGGATCATGGCCGGCTTCCCCGAAGTCGAACGGGTGGTCGGCAAGGTCGGCCGGGCCGAGACGGCTACCGACCCTTCCGGCCTCGACATGGTTGAGACCATCGTCACACTGCGACCGAAAGCGTGGTGGCCGAAGCGGGCGGTGGCCTACGCCGATTTGCAGGCCGAAACAGACCGGCTGATCCGACGCCTGCGGGCCGACGGGCTGCTCGATCCGAAACTCACCGACGCCGATGCCGGCGCGCTGTCCGCCACGGCCACGATGCGCGCTGCCGAGCGCGTCGACCGCGTATTGCGCGAGCTGGCCCGTCGTCGACAGCTCGAATTCGAGCCGCAGCTCGCCGAACGTCTGGTCCGCGGCACGCTCGATGATCTTCTGGAGACGTTTCGTCGGCGGCAGCGGCTGTTGCGTGTGCCGAGCACGGCGGAAATCGGTGAACTGCTGCCGGAGCTCGTCCGCGCCCATGGGCTGGCACTCGTTCAGTCGCCGCAGCGGGAGGAAATGTCCCGCCTGCTCGGCGGCATCGTCAAACGGCTGGCCGAGCTGGGCGCGGTTGAAATCTCCTCCGATCTGTTGGCGCTTCCCCCGGAGCCGCTGACCGCCGTTCGCGACGCACTGCTGGGCTTTTTCGGCGCGGAGCGCACATCCGCCAGCTCGCGTGCCTTCGACCGCCTCGTCGAGCGGCGCGACGAGCTATGGCGCGAACGCACTCGCACGCTCAACTGGGAGCTGGAGGACCAGGCCGCCGGGACCGTCGTGTGGGAAACGCTCGACGCGCTGCGGCGCGAGGCCGAGGCCGCCGGCCGCCTGGCCCGCCCCGTAGGTGATGATGTGCTTCAGCAGCTCCGCGCCGCCTTCGAGGATGACTTCCGCCGCCGTGTGTTCCTCTGGCACAAGACCAAGGCCGAAATCGTCCGCGAGATGGACAGCGAGTTGCAGATGCCCGGTTGGGGCAACATCTGGACGCAGCCGATCATCAACCGCGTGGACATGCTGGCCACCGGTGTGCGAAGCATGATCGGCGTCAAGGTCTTCGGCCCGCACCAGGAGGATCTCGTCGCCGAGGTCGAGCAGGACGGCGCCCACCACACGGTTGTCCGTGAAAAGGGCATCCAGACGATCGCGAATGAGATCGCCGAGCGGCTGCGCGGCGTGCGCGGGGCGGTCGATGTGTTCCCCGACCAGGTCGTCGGTCGCAGCTACCTTCAGATCGACGTCGACCGCGAGAAAGCGGCTCGGTACGGCATCAACGTCGCCGACATTCAGGAAGCCATCGAAGTCGCGATGGGTGGCCGGACGATTGCGACCACGGTCGAAGGTCGCCGCCGGTTTCCCATCCGTGTTCGCTACGCGCGCGATTTCTGGCAAACCGAGCAGGCCCTTCGCCGCACGCTGGTGACCGGGCGTCGCGAGACGGCTCCGGGCACCGCTGCGCCCATGGGCGCCGCGGACGCTGGGATGAACGGTTCCGCGCCGCCTCCGGCGATGGCGGGTGCGGCGATCCAGATTCCGATTGAGGAGGTCGCCGACATCCGCGTGGTCGAAGGCCCCAGCGTCATCAAGAGCGAGAACGGAATGCTGCGGGCCTACGTGCAGCTCAACGTGCGCGACCGGGACGTCGTCGGCTTTGTGGACGAGGCCCGCCGCGTGGTGGAATCGCAGGTTACGCTTTCGCCCGGTTTCTACATCGAGTGGAGCGGGCAGTTCGAGCATCAGGTGCGCGCCCGGCAGACGCTTCAGCTCATCCTTCCGATCACAGTGCTGCTGATCTTTGTCATTCTCTACATGACCTTCAACGACCTGCGTGACGCGCTGCTCATCATTCTGGCCGTCCCCGGAGCGCTGGTCGGCGGCGTGATCTTCCTGCGCCTGTTCGACTTCAACTTCAGCGTCGCGGTCTGGGTCGGCTTTATCGCCTGCTTCGGCATGGCCACGCAGACCGGCATCGTCATGCTGGTTTACCTGCACGACGCGATCAACAGCCGGGGCGGTCTGGCCAGGATCGGATCGCTGAGCGAGCTGCGCCAGGCGATCCTCGAAGGCGCCGTGCACCGCCTGCGGCCGAAGCTGATGACCGAGGGCGTCGCGATCGTCGGCCTGATGCCCATGCTGTGGGCCACCGGCGTCGGCGCCGAAGTCATGAAACCGATGGCCGCGCCGGTTCTCGGCGGGCTGCTGGTCGCCGATGAGGTGATCGACCTGCTGCTGCCGGTGGTGTTCTACTGGTATCAATCGCGAAGCTGGAAGCGGCTTCGCTCGGTGCCGAACCGGCAGGCGTCGAGTGCGGGCTGAGCTCGCGTTCGCCCGCACTTCAACGCGCCGAGCGAAACCGCATGCTCGTCCATCAGAATCCTCGAACGCGAGCTCGAGGTTGCCGATCAGCACCCGAGATGGTTGCGACCATGTTTGGTCATCCAATCCCCGAACGCGAATTCGAAAACGCAGTCTGGGCACGGCCCGAAACGTCTCGACGTCGGTGAGCGTGACGATCGCCACGCCGCGAGACTACACGAACGAAATCCCGCAGCGCCCGACGATCTCGGTGACTCGCGCCACGTCCGGCGGGCCCGGGGGGAGTTGGTCAAGCTCCGCGAACATGGACTTCAGCCGCCCGGGCGCGACGATTAGCAGCACCCGCGCTGGCTGATCGCCGTCGTTGCGCAGAGCGTGGGGTACATTGCGCGGACCGACGATGGTCGTGCCCGGCCTGCGACGACCTCTCGATCGCCGGCGGTGAACGTGAGCCGCCCGGCGAACACGTGAAATACTTCGTCCTCGCGCGCGTGGATGTGCGGCGGAATGCCCGTCCCCGGCGGAACGCGCAGCTCGCCGAACATCAATGTCCCGCTACTCTCTGCATCGCTTACGAAGACCGCGTGCTCCATACCCAGGACATCGAACACCGTTGCTTCAGCCGTCGTCAAGACCTTGGGTAGCATCGCGTCCCTCGGATCGTCTGTACGGTTGAACCGGATACCGTTTCCCAATCGTGTGCGGGGCCATGCCCGCGGTCAACCGCACCCCTGCTCAGCGTGGCCAGCGAGCTGGCCGGATCGTCTAGGGGTCCCCGCCCTCGGTCAACTGCACCAGAGACGCAACCCGTTATGGCCGGATCACCCGGCCCGTTCGGGGCTCGATGATCGCGAATCCGCCGGCGCGGCGAGCTGAGAACGCGTCGACGTCGCACGGCCGCAATGTCGTTCTCGGCGGGGCGTCGAATTCGGGCGGTGGCAGACGACGTTCGTGGCGCGGCAGGCCGGGGGGGCGTCGAAGGCGCGCGCGGAAGTCGGGCGGCGGCAGGCGTCGCCCGCGGCGCTCTCACTCCGCGATGTCGCGGTGGTGGCGCTCGCGGCTCTCAGGCTGGTCGAATTCGCCGAGCCAGTAGTCGCGGCGTTCGCGGATGAGGCATCGCGCGGTGCTTGAGCGCGGGCTGCTCCTGGCGACCTGCCGGCTTGGCCTCGCGATCGTGACGAGTGATCGGTCGCACCAGAAGATCGTGCTTGCAGCCAAGGTCATGCACATGGAGCGAGGCGTGGTTCGCACCGGCACTGTAGTGTCATACGCCGATGCGGAAATCGTGCGCGCGTCCCCGGCGGCGGCTAGTCAGGGATCTCCCGTACTGTGGGCGGATCACCGGCCCATTCCGCTCTGGCCGGGCGTACTTGCGGCCATCGTCGCGGGGGTGCTAGTGCCGTGTCGCCGCGTAGACTCGCGCAACGTGGCGCCCCAATTCAGGTTCCCAGCCCGGTTGGAGTGCCCACCATGGGACGTCCCCGATCGCAACGATGATCGCGGTCGTTGAGCAAGAAGCGCTATGGTTCGCAAATCGCGCCGAACACGGTTAGGAGCTGGCTGAGGTCGCCCAGATCGACATCCCCGTCGCCGTCCAGGTCGCCCTGTTCCAGCGTCGCCGACGTGGCGCCGTAGTGCGACAGCAGGTTCCCTAGGTCGACGAGATCAACGACCAGGTCTCCGTTCGTGTCGCCCAGACAGGGCGGCGCCATTGACGGGGGCGGGGCGAGCGACGCGCCTCCGACGAGTTCGAATCCGCCGCCGCTCAGTGCGCCGGCGTCGTAACGCGCGATGGCGCTGACGAGCTCGAATTCGCCGCCGGCGATGAGCCCGCCGCCGCTGCACGTTGCGGCCCAGTCCATCGCGACGTCCTGGGCGTGCGCGGTAGTCGCAACCGCCGCGCTGAGGGTCAGCATCAATGCCTGCATCCACGCGTGCATCCCGGCGTGAGGTACTGCTCGTGGCGTCGGGCTCATCATCAACCTCCGCGGTTGCGTGGGTGTAGAGATTCTGCTGTCTCTGAAACAAGCGATGCACCGGCTGAACGCGCGGATCGCCGGAGTTGCACGGACATTCGAGTCATTGATCGTCACTGGACTCCCTGCCTTTCGTACGCTCCGATGTCGATTCGCACGTCGCCATCGCCATAGCCGTCCACGTACCGCGACTGGCCGCCGAGCGCTTCCGGCTCGCACGGATTCGACCGCCCCTCCGCGCTTCGTCGGCGTCATTGTGATTCTGCGCCGTACTCGAATGCACCGATATCGATCACCGGCCCCCCATTCCCGTCGCCGTTGGCGATCCGGGCTTGGCCGTCGAAATCGGTGCTGAACGGCAACTGGAAACCGGCCGTGCCGACGTCGGCGTCAGCCGCGTTGTTGCCGCGATCGATGCATACGGAGTCGCCGGCGAGCCGGAAGTCGCCGCCCGCGCCGTTGACGAAGCCCGGAGGCCCGAGCGCAACCCCGCTGAGATTGGCGATGCCGTCGGCAGTGGGGTAGCGACCGTCACTCACGTAGCAGTAGCGGACAATAGGCTGCAGAATCACGCTGTCATATGACGGTTGCGTTCCGGTGCTGTCGTCAAACGCGAAGGAGACCGCCTCGTCGAATAGGTTGTTCTCCAGGCGCGTCGAAAGCGCTCGAGTCTGGAACCAGAACACGGAGCCACCGTTCACCCCGAGACCGCTGTTGTTGTTCGAGAATGTGCAGTTGGTTACCGTGGCGGAACTCAGGACGTTGCCGAGGAAGAGCGCGCCGCCGAACGGCGCCCACGCCTCCCGGAAGATCAGGAG
>CAYOHG010000073.1:241-9878 GCA_964403685.1 uncultured Planctomycetales bacterium | reverse complement strand
GATCCGCGGCTGAGTGACGCACGGAACCAGGTCGATCGCACCGCCGTTCAGAAAACCGGCAAACAGGCATTCATCAATGCCCGGCGGCAGGGGGCAGGTGGCGGCGTAGGGCATCACGCTGGGCCCGCCCAGGCTGACCGCGACCGGCATGCGTTCGCCGCGCTCGCGCCAGGCGCGGAAATGCCGCGCGCCGTCGTGGTGCATGTGCCAGTGCATGGCGGCCAGCTTCGGCCCCAGCACCTGCACGCGGTACATGCCGATGTTCCGCTCGCCGGTCTCGGGGTGTTTGGTGCAGACGTTGGTAAGCGTGAGGTAGCGACCCTGGTTGGGGGGCGGCAGCAGCGCGGCCGGGTCGAACGCGGGCCGAGGCAAGCTGGAGCCGTGCGCCCTGCCCGGGTTGGCGGACGAGAATACCTCGCGGGCGTACTCGCTGCCCTCGTTGAGTGCCGCCAGTCGCTGACGCTGAAGTTCCGCGGCGCGCGCAGAATGGGCTGCTTCGCCCGCCGCGTCCAAGTCCGCGGCGATTTCGGTCAGCGCGCGCACGTGCGCGTAGACATTTCGCGCGAGATCGCCGTCGAGCGGCCAGCATTTCAACGCCGGCAATTGCGTCAGGTCAGCGTCATCGGTCCGCACGACTTCCTGGCAGGCTCCGCGGCGCACGATGCGCGGCGGCAGGCTGCCGAGCTGAACGAGCTGGGGGATCTTGCGCAGCTTGTCGAGCAGCGTGGCCGGCATCTCCGGCTTGACCAGATGTTGCACGCGCTCAGCGATCTCGTCGAGGCTTTCGGCGCCCAGCGCCAGACAGATGCGCTGCCGCGTGCCGAAGGTGTTGATCAGCACCGGCATGTTCGAGCCCAGCACGTTTTCAAACAGCAGCGCCGGGCCGCCGGCCTTGACCACGCGGTCGTAAATTTCGGTGATTTCGAGCACGGGATCGACGCTGGCGCGAACGCGCTTCAGCCAGCCGCGTTCCTCGAGTTGGCGGACGAAACTCTGAAGATCCGGGGCGGCCACGGGCAGCTCCTTGCGTGACGTTCAAGCTACGGGCCGCGATTATAGATGCGCACCGGCGGGCGGACCGCAGGTGCCCGAAGTCCGCGGGTCGCCGATTTCCAAGCATCCTTGGGCCGCGGGCGGTCGGTCGACTGGCCTACAATACGTGGGGTCCGCCGGTTGACCCGCCGGCCCGCGATCTCTGCGTGGTGACGCCCCATGAGCTGGCGCGATCGAGAGTACAACCAGTCGAGCTACCGCGATGCGTACAGCGGCGCGGTGCTGCGCGAATGGCTGCCACCCGCCGGCACGCTCACGATCCTGCTGATTCACCTGCTGGCGCCGTGGTTTCTGCCGAAGGCCGGCGAGCTGGCGGCTACGGATCCGTTGGGCATCCTGATCCACCCGCTGCTCTCGCCGCCGATCCTCGCCTCGCTGCTTGCCGCAGTGTCGTTGTGGTGGCTGGGCGCGGAGGTCGAGCAGACGCACGGTACCCTGACCACCGTCGGCTTGTACGCCGCCGGAAACCTCGTCGCCGGCCTTTCCGCGTACGGATTTGCTCGGGCGGCGCCGGCGCTGGCGGCGTTGCCCGTCCTGCCGCTGGGCGCCCTGAGTGCGTGGGGACTGCTGCTGTGGGGCCGGCCCCATTGGGACCAGATGCCGGTGCTCGGCCGCGTCGTGTCGACGCGCCGCGCCCTGGCCATTCTCGCGCTCGTTTTCGCCGCGTACGTCGTCACCACCTACGGCGGCTATTCGTTCTCGCCGCTCATCGCCGCGCTGGGCGGGCTGGCCACCGGCTGGGTGTACGCGATCTCGACGCAGCGGCGCCCAGCCCGCCGCGCGCCGCCGCGCGCCCGGTCAATCGATGCGCCCGCCGGGGGAGCGGCGCTCCGGCGGCCCGCCGAGGCCGAGCCGGACATCGACGGCATCCTGGCCAAGATCAGCCGCGAAGGCATCGCCGCGCTGACTGAGGACGAACGCCGCTTGCTGGAGGCGGCCCGGCAGGCCAAGCTCCGCAAATCCTGAACGGCCGGATCGTCCGATAGCGCAAGCAGAACCAGTCGGGGAAACGCGGGAGCGATTGCTGCAAGCGCTGCCAATCGCCCCCGCCGATCCATATAATGCAGGGCTGTCGCGCGGGACGGGGGGGTTTGCCTGCACGCGACCTGTCCGCAATGGTGTTGAATGTCCTCCAAGCTAAGTGTCGGCGGCACACGCCGCGTGATCGTGCTTAGCCTGCCCGGCGAGACCGAGGCCGGCTGGGCGGAGTTGTTGAATGACGTTGGCGACCTGCGGATCGTGCGCAGCCTCGACGAAGCGACTGAGCGGCTTCAGGTCGGCGGGTTCGATACGCTGATCTGCTCGCCGGAAGTACTGCTGGCGGTCGCTCGGCGGGTCGGAGAGCTCCACAGCGACGCGGTTTTCGAGCGATTCGGCTACGGCGTGGGCGTGGTGAATCGCCGTGGCGACCTGGATTGGGGCAATGCCAGGCTGCGATCGTATCCGCTCGAAGTGGTCGAGAAGATCCGCGCGGCCTGCGCCCAGGCCGTCGCTCGCCTGAGCCCGCCGCCCTACGCCAACGCCCCGGTCGAACCGCACGTCGAAGAGCTGAACGTCGCCCGCGAGTTCTTTCTTGAGCTGACCATCACGCCGCTGACGGCGGAGCGCGGCGAAGTCCGCCAGGTGCTGGCGATCGTGCGGGACATTTCCGGCACGCGCCGCTTGCAGGAGAAGCTGACCGCGATTGACGCCGCCGGCCGCGAGCTGGTGGCCCTGGGCGATCGCATGCTGGCCGAACTGGAGGTTGCCGAGCGGCTGGAGCTGCTTGAGCAGAAAATCGTCTCGATCGGCCGCAACCTGATGCACTTCGATCATTTCGCCATCCGCGTGCTCGATCGCCAGAGCAATCGGCTGGAAACGCTGCTGGCGACCGGCCGCTACAGCGAAGTCGACACGCGCGTGCTGTATGCCGAGCCCGAGGGCAACGGCATCGCCGGCTACGTCGCCGCGACCGGCCGCTCCTACAACTGCGCCGACGTCACGCGCGACCCGCGCTACCTTGTCGCCGTGGCCGGGGCGCGCTCGTCGCTGACCGTCCCGCTCAAGCTCAACGATACGGTGATCGGAGTCTTCAACGTCGAGTCGACCGAGCCGGCCGCGTTCAGCGATGATGACCGGCAGTTCGCGGAGATGTTTGCCCGCCACGTCGCGCTGGCGCTGCACGTGCTGCAACTGCTGGCCGTGGAGCGGCATTCGGCCAAGGACCAGCTCGCCCTGGACGTGGAAGCCGAGACCGCTTCACCGCTGAACAGCATCGTTCGTGACGTGACGGCGCTGATGGACGAGCACGCCGCCGACCCGGCCCTGCGCGAGCGCCTGCGAAAGTTGATCGAGCATGTCGAGACGGTCAAGCGCGCCATGCATTCAATTACCGAGGCGCAGGGCGTCAGCGGACTGGTTCCCGAAGACTCCAGCAGCGATCCGGCCATCTCCGGAAAACGCATCCTGATCGCTGACGACGAGGAGATCATCCGCGAGACGCTCGCGCAGGTGCTCTCCCAGGCCGGCGGTCTGACCTGTATGGCTGCCGATGGTGTCGAAGCCATTCGCATGATCCGCGCCCAGCGCTTCGACCTGGTCATTTCCGACATCAAAATGCCGCAGAAGAACGGCTACGAAGTCTTCGCCGCGGCTCGCGAGATGGATGCCACCGTGCCCGTTCTGCTGACCACCGGCTTCGGCTACGACCCCAACCATGCCATCGTCAAAGCCAGCCGCGAGGGCCTCAACGGCGTGCTGTTCAAGCCCTTCAAGGTTGAGCAACTGCTCGATCAGGTACGCGGCGCGCTGACGCCGCACGCGACCCAGTAGCGCCGCTCAAGCTGAGATCCCAACTCATCACCACCGATCGAGCGCCGCATCCTTCTCCGGGGTGCTGGCATGGCCGCGCGGCCGCGCCGCCAAAGGCGTGCTGCCGGGATGGATCGCTCCGAGCAGCGCTAGGGCTGCTTTTCGCCCAGGCAGTAAAGCGTGCCGTCGTCGGCTCCAATCACCAGCCGCCCGTGCGCAATCGCGGGCGATGCCAGGATCGCCGCGCCCAGCGGTTCGGTGTGCACCACGCGTCCGTCCCCCAGGCCCAGCACGTAGAGGTTGCCGTCGGCGGAACCGACGTAGACGCATTCACCCGCGATCACCGGCGACGACTCGACCCGGCCGCGCGTTACGAATTCCCACACCTGGGCTCCGCTCGACCGCTCGAGCGCGCGGATGCGTTTGTCGCGCCCGCCGACGATCACGAGCCGGCCCCCGACGGCGGCTGAGGCCATGTAGGGGAATTCGCGCTGCGCATCGCGGAACCGCCACGCGGTCGTACCGGCACGCCAATCGATCGCGAGAATCTCATTGCCGTGCGTGCCCAGGAAGACGCGCGCTCCGTCGCTGGCCGCCGACGTCCCGCACACGCCGCCGAGCTCAATCGTGCGCTGTCCACGCCCGTCAGCCAGCCGCACGACGTGCAGCACCGCATCGCAGCCGCCGATCAGCGCGTGCCCGTCCACGAGGGCGGGTGTTCCATGCAAACGGTCAGCGGCCGGGTATTTCCAGAGCAGGCTGCCATCGCTGATTTGCAGGCAATAAAGATGGCCGTCGTAGGAGCCGAACACGGCGCGGTCCGCCAGCACCGTCGCCGAAGAGATAATCGAGTCCTCAGTCTTAAACGTCCAACGGACGCTGCCGTTCGAGCGCTGGAGCGCGTGCATTACGCCGCCGTCGTCGCCGATCAGCACGAGGTCGCCGACGATCGCGGGCGACGAGCGGACCGCATCCTCGCCCGCGCGGTAGCTCCACACCGGCTCGCCGCTGCTCAGGTCCAGCGCATACACCGCGCCGTCATCGCACCCGACATACACCCGGTCGTCGGCGATCGCGGCTGATGATTCGATCGCGTCCGGCAGCGTACGCTTCCAGAGCACGGCGAGACGCTTCGGCAACTCCGCCGAGGAGACGCCCGTGAGCTGCGGGTTTCCGCGAAAACTGGGCCAGCCGTCGGTTGCGACGGCCGGTGCCGAGCCGGTCGTGGGGGCGCTGGCCGGCCGGCTGGCGCCCGCCTGCGACTGCGAGGCGCGGACAACCGCAGTGTCCGTGCTCGCCAGCAGTGCAGCGCACGCGCAGATTCCGAGCAGCGCGGTCGGCGCTCGCGGCTTCGTTCGCGGGCGGTGTGAGGTCATCGCGCGTTCTCACGCATCAGGTCGGCTTGTAGCGCAACACCAGCGCCGCGCCGCTTGCCGCCAGCAGGATTCCGAGGAAAAACCGCCAGTCCGGCGCCGTCGCCGGCCGGTGCAGCAGCATCGCGATCAGCGTCGCGACGATCGGCGCGCCGGCGAAGACGAGTGGTGGAACGGTGGTCGGCGCGCCGCCGTTCATCAGCGCGAGGATTACGCCCAAGGCACCCACCGCGCCGAGCACGCCGGCCAGAAGCGAGATGCTCCAACCGCGCGTATTCGGCAGGTTGCCGAGGTCCTGCCGGGCCGCCAGCAAGCCTGCGGGCGCGAGAAACGCGACCAGGAAATACGCCACGCCCACGAACAGAAAGGCCCACAGTGCCCGACTTCGCCCGCCGATGGCGCTTTGCCCTTCGTGGATCGTGGGCACATACGCGCCCCAGCAGACAATGGTCAGCACGACAAACCACAGGTACCTGCTCATCGGTTCAACCTCGCGGCGTGGTGCCGGCGGCGAAGGCTTCGAGCCGGGCGCGGATATCGGCGGGGATCGGTATCGGCTCAAAGCGCCCCGACTCGAGCCGGCAGCAGACGGCGGTCTCGCGCGCCAATGCGATGCGCTGTCCGGACCGGCGGAAATCGACCGCGAGCGTCAGCGACTTGTCCCCGAGCTTCTCCACCCGCAGGACGAGGTCCAGCATGTCATCGAAGCGGGCCGGCGCCACGTAGTCGCACGTGGCCGATACGCGCGGCCAGCTCGTGACCGCGCCGGCTTCCTCGAAGTGCACGTTGAGCCCCAACGAGCGCCAGAACGCATGCTCCACCTCCTCCATGATCCGGAAATAGTTGGAGAAGTGCATGACGCCGGCCATATCGGTCTCGGCGAACGACACGCGCCGCTGCACGTGGAACTCGCGTGACATCCGGTGTCCTTGAGCGCGCCGAGTCAATCCCCAGGATGGCCGGCCGGAAAGAACTTCGCCACCGTCGCCGCCCGTGGCGCCGGCGTCAGCCATGATACGACCACAAGTGCGATGCTGGCGAAGACCACCATCGGCGCGGCCGGCACCAGTCCCCAGACCTCGGGCTCCATCCGCGCCGAAAAGCCGTGATCCAGGCCGATGCGTACGTAGAAATACACGCCGCTGCCGACGCCCGCCGCGATCGAAGCATACGCGCCCCACTTGGTGACGCGCTTCCAGTACAGCGCCGCGGCGACCAGCGGAAACAGCGCCGCGAAGCCGCTGAAGCACCAGATGGCGAGATTGAAGATCGGGCGCGTCTCGCGCAGGGCCAGCGCCAGCAACCAGCTTGCCAGCACCACGAAGATGACAAAACTCCGTCCGGTCAGCAGACGCTGGTGGTCGGTCATGCGGTCGTGCCGCACGTAATGGTCGACGATGTCGTGCGTGAACATCGAGCCGAGCGAAAGGAACTGCGCGTCCATGCCTCCCAGGATCGCGGCCAGCACCCCCGCCGCCAGCAGCCCCCCGATGGCCGGGTCGGTCAGCACGCGCACCATCAGGCCGATGACGGCGTTGCTGTTCGGCGCGGGTCCGCCGGGCACGTACGGCCCTTCCGGAGTGAACGGGATCACCGCCGCACCGTTGTACATCGCGGAGGTGGCCCATACGCCGATGGCAATGCACGGCGCCCAGATGAGCATGACCAGGATCGGGTGCAGCGTCACCGTCAGGCGGAAAGCCCTGGCCGAGCGGGCGGTCAACCAGAGCTGAAACAGGTGCGGGAACATCGCCACGCTAAGCGGAATGAAGCCGTAGCTGAGGAACTCCAGCTCGGTCATCTCCTTGGGCCGGTGCGGCTTGATGGTCCGCAGGGCGGCGGGTGGCCCCTTGGGCGGAGAGGATGCCACCGGCTGACTGGCGGCTGGCCGACCGGTCGCGGCGAGATCCTGCGCGCCGCGCGAAGCGGCCTTCGGCGTGTCATTGGCGATGCGCGGTCCCGGCGGGGCTGCGGACGCCGCGGAGCTCGCCGGCTGCGTCGCGGCGCTCCAGGCGGCCAGTTTCTGCTCGTAGATGCGCTCGTGCTCGGGAGTCACGCCGCGCGTCAGCTTGGTCGGGTTGAATTCCTGCACCATGCGCGTCGCGTTGCCCGCGCCGCCCAGGCGGCCGGCAATGACGACAAAGGTTACCGCGCCGACCACCAGGAAGATCAGCGTCTGAAGAGCGTTGGCCCAGGCGGTGGCCCGCGCGCCGCCCAGCGAGACGTACAGCCAGACCACCGCGGTGCATCCCAGCGTGCCCAGCCAGAACGGAACGGCACCGTGGGTCGCGGGGAAGAGACCCGGGAACGCGCCGGCAGTGGCAATACTGATGATCGTGCCCGAACCGATGATGCCGATGATGATGTACGGCATCTGGAGCACGACCAGAATCGGGAACAGCGCTACGCCGATGTTGCTGGAGTCGAAGCGGTCGCGGAAGAACTGAATCTGCGTCTGGTATCCGTAGCGCTTGCCCAGCCCCCAGAGCTTCACGCCGACGAGAAAGAAGCAGGCGGCGTGCACGATGCCCGACCACGAGGCCATCTTGCCGTAGACGCCGACCCCGGCATTCCACGCCTCGCCGCTGCTGCCCTGAATCGCGAACGCGGTCATCGTCGTGCAGAAGATGCTCAGCACCAGCACGACCGGGCCGACACCGCGCGACGCCACGAAGTAGTCGATCGCGGTGCCGCGAAAGAAAGTGTTGCTGGCCACTCCCAGCAGGATCAACGCCCCCAGATATCCGGCGATGATCCAGAGCTGGAGCATGCCGGCGGGCAGGTCGGCCAGCAGCATCAATGGCCTCCCCGCGCACCGCTCGGCGGCGCTGATGCCTGCGCATCGGGCACATCCGCGCCGCGCGGCCAGGCGTACACGCACGCCAGCCCCCACAACACGCTCGCCGCGATCGAAATGCCAATGTGATAGGCCAGGCTGACCGGCAGGAATCCGAAAACGAGCGTGCGATGATCGTCACGCCACCAGAAATCCTGATGCGCAACCGCCAGCAGAATCAGCAGCAGCGTCAGCAGCGCCCGCATCCGGCACCTCTCGAAAGCTCGCCTTCGCGGCCCGACGATCGGCGGGGGGAGTCTAGCGGACTCCACCCGCGGCGCGAACCGCAAGTGGCGCCGCCGCGATCTTGCGTCCTGCGGCCTCGCGCGAGGATGGGCTTGTTTCCGCGGCGCAAGCAAGTACAGTTTTCGCGATGGTCGCTCTGACGATTCCCTCCGATCCCGCGGCCGCGGAGTTGCCGGCCGAGCCGACGCCGCCCGCCGCCGCCAACCTGCCGCCGGGGAGCGACGGATCCGTGCCGCCGCCTGGATCGTGGCCACACCCACCGTTCAGGCGCGGCCAGCCGCGGCCTGCGGTTCCAGCCGCATGGGCTCCGGCAGCCGGCACCAGTGGCTCATCGGCCCGAAGACCTCGTTGACGCGCGGCTCGAACACGTCGCCAATCAGCAGCCGCGTGATGTTGTCCTTGTATTCAGGATGCGCGCGGATGAACTGCCCGAACGAAAAACCGCGCGTATAGAACGCATAGACCAGCTTGCGGATGGACTGCATGCCGGCGTAGAACGCGTCGCCCCAGCGGCTCAGCCGCTCGGCGGACGTGTCGTCGGCCAGCAGCGCCTCGTGAATCGCGTCGGCCGCCAGCTCGCCGGAGCGCAGCGCCAGGAACACGCCCGAGGAGTAGATCGGGTCGAGAAACGCGAAGGCGTCGCCGATCAGCACCCAGCCGTCGCCGGCGCAGACCTGCGCAGCGTAGGAGTAATCCGAGAGCACGTGCACCGGGGAGACGCGGGTCGCGTCGCGGACGCGCGGGACCAGCGCGGGGCAGCGCTCGATCTCCTCGGCCAGGATCTGCTCGGGCGCGGCCCGGCCCTTGATGAGGTAGTCGACATCCGCGACGACGCCGACGCTGACAATGTCATCGGGCAGCGGGATGTACCAGAACCAGCCGGCCTGGTCCTTGACGTGCAGCACCAGCGTGGCGCCCTCGTCGCGCAGCCCCGGGTCGCGCAGCGCGCCGCGAAAATGCGCGAAAACCGCCGCCTTGCGCAGCTCGGGATCGGGCTTGCGGATGCCCAGCCGCCGCGAGATCAGCGCGTTCGTGCCGGTCGCATCCACGACCACTTTCGCCGCGAGGCGCTGGGGCGGCACACCGTCGCGTGATGCCGTCACGCCGACGGCCCGCGCTGCTGCAGCGGTGACACCCGCGCGATCAGGTCGAAGTCGCGGTCAACGTGGACGACCGTGAGCGCATGGCGGAGCGCGCAGGCGGCGATCAGGCAGTCCACTCCCGAGCGGACCGTCAAGCCGGCCCGGCGTGCGGTCCGGTAGAGCCCGGCCGCCTCCTCGAAGACACCCTCGCCCAGCGGCGACTCGACGATCGGGAAGGACCACATGGCCTCGCGGGC
>CAYOHG010000073.1:0-231 GCA_964403685.1 uncultured Planctomycetales bacterium | reverse complement strand
CCGTCACGCCGACGGCCCGCGGCAGCCGGCCGTCGGGGCCCGGCTCGTAGATCACCTCGTCGACGCTGGCGGGCATCCAGACTTCGGCCCCATGCTCGCGCGCGTTGTCCAGCATCATCTGGTCAAACTCGCTGCGCAGCACCTGCCAGGTCACCGCCGCCGGATGATCCAAATGCTTATAGAAATAGAACGGCACGGAAAGCTTGCCTTCCGTGCTCACAAACTGCACGC
>CAYOHG010000072.1:8498-9936 GCA_964403685.1 uncultured Planctomycetales bacterium | reverse complement strand
CCGGCGCGGACAGGGCAATGACGTGCGTGTTCCCCAGCGTGGGTACGTCGATGCGACGAGTGAAGGTCACGACGGCGTCCTCCTGCCATTTCCGCCGGCTGCTGCCCTACTCGGCTGCCGCGCCCTCGACCGGACGCCGCAGCCAGACACTCAGATCGAAGACGACGACCTCTTGCGTCAGCGCGGGGATGCGTACGTGGATTCGCCGGGCCGCGGGCTCGAACACCACCGCGTGCAGCGTGGTGTCCTGCCGTACCGCTTCCAGCAGTTCGAACGCCGCGGGCACGTCAACCGGCCGACCGGCGGCATCGCGCCGTGCCAGTGTCCGCTCTAACACCTCGTAGCGGCGACACTCCCGCGGTTGCTGCCGCAATCGCAGGTGGTTGGTGCAGTAAAGCCGCTGGTCGGCTGGCCCGCCATCGTGCGCTGGCCGGCGCACGCTGACTCCGCGCTCATGCGGCGAGCCGTCGTACTCGAAGATGGCCGCCGGCGGGTCGGAAGTGCCCACCGGCACGCTGACATGAATGTTGTTGCCGACCAGGGCGCGGCGGTTTTCGAGTACAGAGCAGACGTCTGCGATGAACGACGCCGGCCGCGCGGCCTCCAGCGCCTCGCGGAGGGTCAGCGAACGCGGCGTGAAGCCCAGCACGTCGCTGGCCGGCAGACCGTTGGCGTCGTGCATCGAGATGCTGACGCCGGCTTCGCTCAATGCGGTGTAGACACCGATCAAGCCCGGCCAGGAGACGCCGATCCACGCCGGCCGCAGCCCGTCGGCCCGCCGAATGACCACGAGCTGCGCACGCTGCATGCTGGTGGTAAAAGGGAAATCGAGGTTGCGCGCGGTCAATAGCGCGCCATCGGGCGTCAGCCGCCCCCAGACCGAAAACGATGAGCAGGCCAGCCCGAACCAGTCCGCCAGACAATTGGCGACCATCAGGTCGTCGACGTCGAGCTCGCGGTCCAGTTTCGCTGAGCGCACGCCGTCGCGCCCCAAGCGATCGATCAGCCCGTTCAAGATCGCCGAAAGCTCCCCCTCAACGGCCGGCGGCCAGGTGAACTGCCGCCGCACCGCGGCGCGCAGCGGGCCTTCGTAGACTGCGACGTTCGGAGTGATGCGCGGGTCCAGAATGTAGTCGTCAAACAGCGCGACGATGCTGTCGGCGCACAGGAACCCCTGCGTGTAAGCGGCTTGCGTCGGTGTGCCCCACAGCTCCAGCACCGGCAGGCCGGTGTCGCTCGACAAGCGGCCGGTCAGCGGCTGGGTCGGTTGTCCGGCCCGGGCCGAGACGATCGGCGCGATCGCCAGCAAGACCACGGCGACAGCGATGCCTGCCGAAAAAGTGTGAACCCGGCTGATGCGCATGGTGGCGATGCTCCCGGCCCGGACACAGTGCGCCCCGACGAGCGCGACCGCGCGATCCGACAATCCCGGAATTGT
>CAYOHG010000072.1:0-8398 GCA_964403685.1 uncultured Planctomycetales bacterium | reverse complement strand
GGACACAGTGCGCCCCGACGAGCGCGACCGCGCGATCCGACAATCCCGGAATTGTAGACCAGATGGCGGCGCGGCAAGCCGGCGACTCTCCGTTTCTTCGCACGCCGCGCCGTTTACAAGCCGAGCCGCGCGCGCGCCGCCAGACAAAGTTCGTAGACCCTCTGAAGCGTCTGCGGAATCACGCGAATGTCTCCCAGAACGGGCAGGAAGTTCGTATCTCCGCCCCAGCGCGGCACAACGTGCCAGTGCAGATGATCGGGCAGCCCCGCGCCCGCACAGCGGCCGAGATTCATGCCGATGTTGAATCCCGGCGGCTCGAGCGCGGTTTGCAGAATCCGCCGCGCGTCACGCAACCGATGGCACAGCTCGGCCCATTCGCAGTCGGGCAGGTCTTCGAGCTTGCCGCCGTGGCGGGTCGGAGCGATCAGCAGGTGCCCGGATGTGTAGGGGAAGCGGTTGAGCAGGATCATCCAGGTCGGGCTGCGCCAGATGACGTGATTCGACTCATCCTCGGCGGGGTGCTCGCGGTAGTGGCACAGGAAGCACTGCTGGTCCGCGTCGGCGGAAGGAATGGAGTCGATGTACTCCATTCGCCACGGAGCCCAGATGTTTCGCGAGAATTCAGCCATCGCGTCGCATCCCCGCCGGTGGCGTCACCACGCGCTATTCGCGCGTCCGCTGGATCACGCGAATGCTCTTGAAGGCGCGGTGCTCCTGCCCATCGGCCGTCACCACCAGCACCGCCAGCCGGTGTTCGCCGGCGGATGCGATGGTCTTCTGCCCATTCAGTCCGCTGGCGATCGGCACGCCGTCGAGAGTCCACAGGAATGTCGCCGTGTTGCGCCAGCTCGCCGGGCAGTCGGCCGAGAAATCCAGTTGCAGCGGCTGCACGCCGACCGCGGAGGAAACATAGATGGTCACCGGCGAGACGCGCGGGCCACGCGACACCACCGCCGGCGCCGGGCGATCGCCTGGGCCGGAACCGGCTGACGCCAGCGTGGGCGCGCCGGAGGTGCGCGGCGCCGCGGTGCTGCGGGTGGGTGCCGGTTGGCGGGTCGAGCTGTCGTCGCGGGGTTGACGCCGTGGCGTGGCCGACGCTACACGGCTGCTGGCGAGCCGATTCCCCGCCGGAGCGCGCTGAATTCCACCCATGTCACCCGAGAGGAACGCCAGCCCGGCCTGGTTGCCGTCGATGGCCTGGCGATGCAGCACGACCGCCCCGCGGCTGGCGGGTTGGATGCCGGAAACTCGCCCGAAGAAGTCCGCGGCCAGATCCGGCGTGCGCTCGTGCCCCTTGTCCTTGATCGCGATCCAGAAGACGTTCTTGTAGCCGTGCGATTCGTACCAGGCGACGGCCTCACGTGATTCGCGCTTGCAGACAGCGAAGTCGTTCTGGGTGTTAAGGACCAGGATCGGCCGGTAGGCACCCTGCCGACCCAGCTCGCCATCCAGAATGGACGAAGAGAAGTTCGATTGCCGCACGCCCAGACAGGAAAACCGGCTGGGATGACGGTTCATCATGTAGTGGGCCAGATAGCCGCCCGAGGACCAGCTCGTCGCCAGCACGTTGGACGGATCGGCGTGCGTGTTCGCGAAAACCTGGTCCATGATCGCCAGCGTTGCTGTTTCATCGGACTTGAGCGTCGGACTGATGGTGCGCGTGGGGAACTCGTTCAGCACGTCGGGCGTACGCAGCTCCGGTGCAACCACCACAAACCCGAAGCGATCCGCTTCCTGTTGCCACTCCAGGGCTTGCGGACGTGCGTTGTCAAACGGCTTCATGCCGTGAAAGGTGACCACCAGTGGCCAGCTCCGGGCGCGCAGCGCAGCCGAATCGGCTTGAACGTACGCCCGCGGCAGGTAAAGCCAGTAGCCGCGCTGTGTCGTCGGCTCGACGCGCCGCTCCAGCCGGCCTTCGCCACGCGGCTGCGGCACCGCACAGCCCAGCGCACCACACACCAGGATCAGGGCCAGACCCAGCATCGACTGGCGCGCGGCTCGGCGTCCGGCCGATACCGCGCGGCTCGGGGTACGTGCTTCTCGTTGCAACGTCGAGGTCCTTTTGAGGTCATCGGCTCGGGGTCGCTACCAGGCGGCTTCCGTGCCGCCGGCATGGACGCCGGGCTGCTTCCAAATGGTGGGATCGGCCGTCGGGCCGAGCTGCGCTCTCTTTGCCGGCCGAATCACGCCGCTTGTGCGTGCTGCCGTCCCATCCGTACGTGCGGGCCGCCGCGCCTGAGACCCCGGCGCAGGCCGCACCGGCCGTGGCGGACGGGTCTGCGGCGACCCGCCCGGCCCGGCCCCGAATCATGTCGGCATTCTATCGGGTAGTACCCGCCGCGTCAGGGGGGCGATGCGGCGGAATCGTTCTCGCCGCCCGAAGCAGCCGTCAGCACGTCGGCCAGCGCTTCATCGAGCAGCGGCGTTACGCCGTCGAAGAAACCGTTGATCGCCGAACGAATCACCAGGTCAACGCAGGCCCCGGTCTGAAGCAGCGGAACCAGCGCGGCGAGCAGTGCCAACCGCGGCCATGCGCTCCGATGGAACCGGCTCCAGGTGTGGATCCGGCCGCCCGCCCGAAGCTGGGGTGAGCGTCGCGGCCGAGCCGGCGGGCGTACATTCCGAATCATGCCGCCAGTCTACCGTCCCGCCGGGAACGGTGTACACTCGCGCCCGAAATCGGCGCCGAGCAGGCGGACAGCACCCGTCGCCGAAACGGGCCCATAGCTCAGGTGGTCAGAGCGGCGGACTCATAATCTGCTGGTCGTTGGTTCGAGTCCAACTGGGCCCATAGGTTGTTTGTGCTTAGAGCGGTATTCTGCGGACAATCCGCGACAATCCCCTGGTCCTGCCGGCGTTCGGCGCTTGCCGCGGTTCTCTCGGTCCGCTCGTTTCCCCCCAATACCGCCGCTTACGGCTGCGCTTTTTGCTGCGACTGATGCTGCGCCGGTTCGGTGTCACGTCCGGCAGCGCGGCGGAAGTCCGCGTCAAGGTCGACGGACCTGGCGTAGTGGGTCGCTGCAACCGCCGGCGGTTTATGCCAACGCCGGACCGAACGCTCTCATGGCGCGAGGCTGCGCTTGGGGCGAACCGGCCGGCGCAACGAGCAAACGCGGCGATCCGGCGAACCCCAAGCTATGGCGCGTCAAGCGCGGCTTCCGCAGCTTCGGCGTCGACCTGCGCGAGCGACAGGTTCCGGGCCCTGGCGATGCGGCGGAGACGCTTGCCATACTGGCCTTCCGCAAAGTCGAGCAGGCGTTTCGGATCGCCGCCGTGGGGCATGTCGCCGCCGTTCATCTCGATCAGCGCTCTCAGCTTGTCGTGAAGATAGGTGAACGCGAGGGTCTTCATCGCGGCCATGTGCCGCTCGGCCTCGCTCCATAGTTCGGGATGCTCGGCAAGGATGCGCGAGATCAGGTACACGCCGTAGGCAATATGGCGCGACTCGTCCTGCCGGAGCCGCTTGATCGCCTCGTAGTGGCCGGGGAAGTAATTGCCGTTGGTCAGTTCCACCTGGTAGTCGGCCGCAAAATAGGCGGTCTCCGCCAGCACGCCTTCGATGATCATGTTGTACGTGATGGACGCGCGCAGTTGATTGCGCGGCGACGGATCACCGCGCAGAATGCCCGTGGCATTCGGCAATTCGTCGCAGAACAGCCGCTTGTAGCTATCGGGCAGGAATGTCTGCAGGCGCTCGGGGTCGCGCCGACAGACCGTGCGAAGCACCCGCTCGAAATACTCAACGTGCTTGGCTTCTTCGTAGAGGAAGGTCGTCAGGTACATCTCTTCCTCGATGCGACCCTCGTCGGCAACCGCCTGCACCAGCGGCAAGAGATCGACGACGACGGCCTCCTCGCCACCGTGAAACTGGATCAGGTCGCTGGCGAAGCAGTTGCGCAGCGACAGTGGCAGCGTAACGTACATCTGCCGGTCCCGGCTGAGGTCGATCTCGTTGGGATCCCAGGCCCCGAGCCGTTTGGCTTTCTGATACAACTGCATCGGAAACGAATCGCGCAGCAGCGGGCGCTTTCCGGCTGTCACAAATCCACTGCGCGCGTAGCTCATGAACCCTCCTCGGCGGGTGCAAAGACCCGACTGCTAGCATACCGCGATGCTGGTTCTTCAAGGCGGGGGAAAACGAACCCGGCCGATAACCGCGGCGCGGATGGCCGGGCTGTGCGTGAGCGGTCTTCGCGGCGGGTGTTATCTGATTGCGCCTCCGCCGAGCGACGCACGATCGAAACAAGGTGCGCCTGCGGGCAATCCCGCGCCAATCTGACTGGCGAGCTGGGAGCTAGTTGCGTCCGTGCAAATAGCACTTCCCCGACCCCAGCAAGGGCACCGTGCTTGGGGGTCCACTCGAATGGCGCCGCGCGCCGGTTGCAGGCCGCGGGAGCCAGGAACAAGGAAACACAAGGAACCACGGATGCGCCCGCGGAACGCGCGTAGCGCGGGGGCGCGGGGCGCGCGGGGCGCGCGGGGCGCGCGGGGCGTACAAGCAACTAGCGAATCCGGATCGGGGGCGGCGCCAGCAGCCGGCTCGCACCACGCGGGCGGATCGCCACGTCCCCGGTCTCGTGAACGCTGGTCCCGTGCGAGTTCAACGGCCCGATGTCGCCGAGATACTCGGCGGAAGCGCCCGCCACGTCGAACGCCCAGAGTTGGCAGTGAAAGTTGGCTGCGTTGTAGGCCCCGTGATAGCCGGCGTTAACCTCGCCAAAGGCGCCCGACCAGTCGATCGCGATGCCCTGGCTGAACAGCAGCTCGATCGGCAGGTCGATCACCGGCACGAGTTGCAGCCCGTCAATCCGGAACAGACCGTCGCCGTTCGTATTCGTCACCGGCCCCATCACGAAGAGAGTTCCCGTCAAATCGGCGCCGAGCCCGTACGGAACGATCGGGTTGACGCTGGTCAGTGCACCGACCAGCGTCGCCTGGCCGGTGTCGAGTTCCAGCGTGTAGAGCTGCGGCTGTTGGCCAAGAAGATGTGCCGGGCCGTACATCAGGCCATCGGCGGGGTTGTACGCCAGGTCGGTAATCAGCCGGCCGCCCTCGATGCCGCCGGCGCCGACCCACGTGGCAGCGCCGGTCTGTAGATCAACGGAAAACAGCCCGGTCTGCCCGATCGCGTCCAGCGGCACACCGTAGGACCACAGGCGCCCGTCCGGCGTAAATTCCAGGCCGACCATCGCGGTATGGGCAACGCCGGAACGACCGAGCTCGGTGACAGCCGCCGGATCCGTTGCTTCAAAGCAGATCAGTGCGTCGCCGACGCCGCCGCGCGCCTCGGCGAGATTGTCGTACGCGTACAGCGTCTGGGCGCCGGCGCTGGGAACGCCTGCGAGCATCGCCCCGCCTGTTGCGAGGCGCCAGGCGAATCCTGCCCGCGCGCACCAAGGCATCCCCTGACGCATGCCTCGCTCCTCAGGTTTCGCGAAACGGCTCCGGCTCAGAATCCATTCTCGCTACGGCCTGCAAGAGTGGATTCTACCGTGACCGACGCCAGATTACGCACGAATCGGGACCGTCTATCATCCGCTCGCAAATGGCAACGGGTCCATTCGAGTGAACCTGATGGCGGCCGTTCGACTCGACATGGTCGCTGGAAGAAGTCCGCCGAGGGTGGTCTGAGTGCGACGGCCGCATCGCAATGAGCCGATTCAACGGCCCCGCCGACGGAATGGCCTCGGCGGGCGCGTGCCGAGGTTCGTTCGTGGCAAGTTGGCCGCCGGCCTGATACTCGCGGCACTGCTTGTCAGCGGCTGCTTCAGCGAGCGGTCATTCCGCGTAAGCCCGCGTGAAATCGAGTGGCTCGCGAGCCCTCCGGCACGGTCCGAACCGAGCTCGCCGGCGCGCAGCCAGCGCACTTTCTCAGCGGATACGAACGGACACGCCGATACCGACCGGATTCCGCCGGCGGCGCTGCCCGACACCCGCCGCTGGCTCGCGCGCGCTCATGCGCACCTGGCGCATCTGCTGCCGCCGGCGCGCTACGCCCCCCTGCTGAGCGAGGATCTCCGCGATCCGTCCGGCCGGCCGATCGACGTGTTCGCACACTTCCGCGAACGGCCCGAGACGCTGCACACGCTTTTCGGTAACCTCTCCGGATTGGAGGACACCGCCCAAGCGACCGGCGCCGATGCCAGCGACCAGCCGCCCCCGGCCTGGCCTGGCTTTGAGGATGTCTGGATTCCTGTGGCTCCCGACTTGCAGCTTTTCGGCCGTCTCGGCTTTGCCGAACGTGACGGCCGCCGTCTCGACGCGCCGGCCGTCATCGTGCTGCCGGGATTGTTCGGCGACCTGCACGTACAGCGCACGCGCGACGTCTGCGCGGTGTTGCGCGAGAACGGGATTCACGCGCTGGCCGTCGAGCTGCGCGGTTTCGGACAGACCGGCCTGCGTTACCCCGCTCCCGATTACCTGTTCGGCCTGCGCGAGTCTGGCGATCTGTGCACCGTCGCGGCGTGGCTTCAGCAGCAGCAGCATGTCCGCGAAACCGGGATGATCGGCTTCTGCTGGGGCGCCAACCACGCCCTGCTGGCGGCCTGGGAGGCGTCGCGTCCGGCCCGACACGCGGCCATCTCGCAGCGCATCGCCCCGCTGATGGCGCCGACACCGCGAACCCCCGTGCTGCGGGCCGGCGTAATCGCGTTCTCACCCTGCCTGCGCTTCGAGGAGATCATCGCGCGCTGCGAGCAGCCCTGGGGCCTGTTTGACAATCCCGTGTTGCACAGCCTCCAGAACACCATCCGCCGTCGCATGCACGCGCGTCACGGCCGGGACGACAGCGGCAGCTTGCGGCGGGTGATCGAGGCGGAGTTCGCACGCGGCGGGCTCGACGTACCCTGCGTCGAGGACACGCTGACCTACTTGCGCTGGATGCCTTATCAGGGAAAGCCCGACGGCGACAAACCGCTGGACTTTCGCGTGCCGGTGCTGATTGTGCAGGGTGGTAACGACCCGCTGACGTCGGCTCAGTACGTGGCGGATTTCGTAGCCCGCTACTCGAGCCCGAATCTCGCTGCAATGGTCCTGCCCGGCGGGGGGCACATCGGGTTCGCCCCGTACGCGCGGCGCTACTTCTACAGCCTGATCGTGAATTACTTCGACCCGCAGCGCGGACCGGCGCGAGAATGGCGCGCGGCGACGAGCGAATAGGGTGGCGAACATCGTCGAGCGAACGGCAAGTGAGACGCAGCCAGGCGCGCCAGCCGCGCGCTTTTCGCCCCGGCGGCGGCGCTTCATTCGCTGATCGCTCTGCAACCTTCGCGATCCGTCTCGTACCGTGCATCCGGCTCCATGGACTGAAGCTGGTCGAGCACGGCCTGCGTTGCACGCAGCGTCCAGCAGGCGCGCTCGTCCGCGTATGTGCGCGAGAGCACCTCCGCGGAGCGCTCGAGATACGCCAGCGCCCGGCCGTTGGCCGCCGGCAGCGAGAGCACAACTTCCCGCGCACCGGCCGCGACGCGCTGCTCGACCGCCGCCGCCAGCGCGTCGAGTCCGCGGCCGGTGCGGGCGGAAACGCGCAGCGCGTCGGGATAGCGTTGTTGCAGGATCGGCAGGGCCGATTGGCCATCCGCCACGTCGATCTTGTTCAGCAGCAGCAGCGTCGGGCGCTGACCGGCGCCGATCTCAGCCAGCACCTGCTCAACCGCCGCGACCTGCTGAACCGCATCGGGGCTGCTGGCGTCCACGACGTGCAGCAACAGGTCGGCGTGAATCGCCTCCTCGAGCGTCGCGCGGAACGACGCCACCAGCCGGTGCGGCAGGTCGCGGATGAAGCCGACCGTATCGCTCAGCAGCACGTGCCGGCCGGCGCCCAGCGACCAGCGCCGCGTGAGCGTATCCAGCGTGGCGAAGAGCTTGTCCTCCGCCAGCGTATCGGCCCCGGTGAGCGCGTTCATCAGCGTGCTCTTGCCCGCGTTGGTGTAGCCGACGATCGAGACCGTGACGTGATGGCGCCGGGCGCGCACCTCGCGCACGCGGCGCTCGTCGATCTCGCGAATGCGGTCCTTCAGGTGGGAAATGCGCTGCTTGACGATGCGGCGGTCAATCTCGATCTGGCGCTCGCCCGGGCCGCGTGTGCCAATGCCGCCGACGGAACCCACGCCCGTTCCGCCGCCGGCGCCGGCGATGCGCTCCAGGTGCGTCCACATGCCGCGCAGGCGCGGAGCGGTGTATTCGAGTTGAGCCAGCTCCACCTGTAGGCGGGCCTCGGCGGTGCGCGCCCGGCTGGCGAAGATGTCCAGGATCAGCTCGCTGCGATCAACCACCTTGCGGTTGACGATCTCCTCGATCTCGCGAATCTGCGACGGCGACAGGTCGTTATTGAAGATCACGACGTCAATCTCGTTGGCGTCGCAGCGCTGTCGAATCTCCTCCAGTTTGCCCTTCCCCA
>CAYOHG010000071.1:0-9939 GCA_964403685.1 uncultured Planctomycetales bacterium | reverse complement strand
GGGCTCGTGTGGCCCCAATCCCCCAGACTCCGCCGAAGAGCGCCGGCTGGGGGCTTTCATCGTGGCTAGCCACGGGTGGACGCGCTTTTCCGCTGCTGCGCTCTCCGCATTGTTCGCTGGCGGGTGTCCGTTCCGGCGGTGACCGCCGGTCTGTCCTCGCCCACGTCGAGCCGCCGCCGCCCGCCGGTGAATGCAGCCGTGCGGCGGTTTCGCAAGCGGTCAGGAGAGCGATCGGGGGCGGGACAAAACCGGACCTCAACGGGCCGCGCCCAGCCGGCCGATAGTTCCGATCAGCCGGACACCGTGTCGCGGGCGGGCAACGACGCCTCCCGCCGCACGAGCTGCGCCCCGGTCCCAAGGCAGGTCGCCGCGCATGCCCGAAATCCTGGAGCAGAACGAGATCGACGCCCTGCTCTCGTCGCTGGCCCCGGAGCCGGCGGCCGGGAGCGATGCCACCGACAGTTCGGCCGGTGCACGCGCGGTGGACCCCGCGGCGGAGGCGGTCGAGTCTCAGGTCTACAACTTTCGCCATCCCGAGCGCGTCAGCAAGGACCAGATCCGCGCCTTGTCCTCGGTGCATGAAGTTTTTGCGCGGAACTTCGGGGCGATGCTATCGGGCATGCTCCGAACGATCGTGGACGTGCGCGTCGTCGGCGTGGAGCAGTTGACCTATAGCGAATTCATCCACTCCATGCCGAACCCGACCTGCTTTGTGACGCTCAAGGCGCCGCCGCTGGAAGGCAAGATCTGCCTGGAACTCAGTCCGCTGATCGTGTTTCCAATCGTCGACCGCTTGCTGGGCGGAGACAATTCGAACGTTTACATTCCGCAGCGCTCGCTGACTTCGATCGAGTGGCGGCTGATCGGCCGGCTGGTGGACCGCGCCCTGGGATTGCTCTCCGAAGTCTGGCGCAACCTCACCGAAGTGCGATTCGAGATCGTCGAAACCGAGAGCAATCCGCAACTGGTTCACATCGTCGCCCCAACCGAGGTAGTCGTGTTCGTCTCGTTCGAGATCAAGCTCGGACAGACCGCCGGCACGATGAGCCTGTGCATTCCTTACAACACGATCGAGTCGGTGCTCGGCCACCTGACCGCGCAATCCTGGTTCTACCGGCCGCGTGCGCCGTCCGAGCAGCAGCGGCAACGGCTGGCCCGCAACCTTGCGCGCGGCACGATCGAATTGACGGCCTACCTCGGAATGGCGCGGGTCCGGCTGAGCGACCTTCGCAGCCTTGCGCCGGGCGACATCATCCCGCTGGACAAGCGCACCAGCGCCCCGCTGATCGTGTGCATCGGGGGCCGAAACAAGTTCGCGGGCGGGGCGGGACAGGTCCGCGGATTCCGCGCGATTCGCATTCACCGAACGGCGCTGGGGGACGAGCCGATCTGATCCGCAAGGGGATCACCGACAAGTTCGCGGGCCACTGTGGCGAGTTGCGTCATGTTGCCGGCGAGGATCGCCTCCGGCAGTGCGAGGCGCAGCTCATCGCCGACACCGCGCCCCCCGACGACCAGCGCGGCCCCGCAGTCGCTCACGGCGCTGCGCAGTTCCGCACAGGCGGGCCCAAGCGAATCCGTCGGGCACATCCAACTTGCGCTCAGCCAGATGAGTCGCGGGCGAAGCTCGCGCGCCGCCGCGGCCAGCGTTGCCAGCGGGAGGTTGACACCCAGCGAGTCGGCCCTCCACGCAGCGTCGCGAAGCGTGAGCTCCGCCAGTAGCGAGGGTATGGCGAACCAGTCACCCGGGCCGGCCCCTCCGATCGCCAGGGGTGCGGTAGGCGCGGCGGGGGAGAAGAGCCAGTGCATGCGATGCAGCGTGCGGACGCAGATTTCGCAAGCGCGGCGTTCCTTGTACGTCTCGAGCGCTCCGGCTTCCCACCTGCGACCGAGCTCCGTGAGCACGGGAGCGATGACGCGATCGGCGATGGACGGGATCGGCTGGCCGGCCAGGTGCAGGTCGCAGATGACGCGTCGAAAGGCCTGCTCGTCGCCGGCAATCAGTGCTTCCGTGCCCTGGGTGACGGCGCGGTTGGAAACCGTCTTGCCGGTGCCGGTGGTGGATGGCAAACCCAGGATTTCCGGGCGCACAAGCGGGCGGCCGGACTTCTGAAGGAATCCCACAACGGCATGCATGGGCAGCCGCCGGTGTCCGCCGACCGTCCGGGTGGATTCGATTACGCCTTTGTCGCACCAGCGCTTGAGGGAGGCTTCGCTGACGCCGATCGCAAGGGCGACCTGGCGCGGACTAAGATGCTCCATGCGCGCAGACCTTCCCCTTCCATCGGCACGCCGGCTGGATTCTACCGGTCCCCGTGTGTCCCGCGAGCGGTGTGCGGATGGCGTCGTTGGAGTCTCCGGCAGGGTCCGCATTCTTGACGGCGCGAGCGGGCGGACGCGGGGCGACCCCGGACCCCCCGGGGGCATTGTGCAGCTCTATCCGAGACCGCCGCGCGCCGCGGCCAGCATGGCTTCAAGCTGGTGAAGGTACGCGTCGAATTCCTGGTCTCGCTGCAAGGCGAAGTCCTTCTCCATCCGGGCGGCGACGCCGGTGATCGCGTCGTATCCATACGAACCGCCGGCGCCCTTGAGCTGGTGCGCCAGCGTGCGGAGACGGGCCCAATCCGCTGCCTGATGGGCGGCGTGGAAGTCCTGAATCCGCTGGCGGAGGGAATCCAGGAACTCGAGCACGATATCGCGCATGTCCGGGTCGTCCTGAACCAGCGTTGACCGGAGGACGTCGGGTACGGCCGGGAAAGTAACCATTCGATGAACTCCCGCTCGTAAAGGGGCAGACGAACTCGCGAGACCGCTCGCGGTGCAGTTCTCCGCTGGGCGACGCGCTCCGATGACTGCGGTCGAGCTACGCTCGGATCGGCCGCAGGTCGATGTATGTGCAGTGCGAGTCAGGACGGCGCCGCCGAACAGGTCCGGCGGTCCGCTCGTACAGCCACGGAGCAGCCAGTAAGATGATTTGAATCGTCTGACGCGCGAGGCAAGAGGAGAGCGCCCAATGTGCGGGATCGTCGCTTATATCGGCCAGCGAGACGCGTGCCCGATCCTGGTCGAGGGGCTCAAGCGTCTCGATTATCGGGGCTACGATTCCGCCGGCCTGGTGCTGATTCGAGACGGGCAGTTGCACATCCGCCGCGCGGTCGGGCGCATCTCCGCGTTGGAGCGGACGCTGGCGGACCTGCCCAGCCCGTGCAACATCGGCATGGCTCACACGCGCTGGGCGACGCACGGCGCTCCAACGGAGCGCAATGCGCACCCGCACCGCGACGCGACCGGTCGGCTGGCCCTGGTGCACAACGGGATTATCGAGAACTACCAGGTCCTGAAGAAGTTCCTGTCGGCCGAGAACATCGCGCTCGAGAGCGAGACCGACACTGAAGTGCTGGCGAAGCTGATCGGGCATTTCTACAGCGGTCGGCTCGAAGACGCCGTCCGCCAGGCGTTGCGTGAGGTGCGAGGGACGTTCGGCGTGACGGCGATTCACGCCGACGAGCCGGGCAAGATCGTCGCGGCGCGGCGCGGCAGCCCGCTGATCGTCGGGATCGGGCAGGGCGAGTACCTGGTCGCGTCGGACGCGGCCGCGATCATTCAGCACACCGCGCAGGTGATCTACCTGTCCGACAACGAGGTGGCGACGATCACGCGGGAGGGGTTCGCGACGACCACGCTGGATGCCGCGCCGGTTAGCAAGGACATCGAAGAGATCGAGTGGACGCTCGAGCAGCTCGAACTTGGCGGACATGAGCACTTCATGGCCAAGGAGATCTTCGAGCAACCCGAGGCGCTGCGCAACTGCCTTCGTGGGCGCATCGATCTGGAGGCCGGGCGGGTCGTGCTGGGCGGACTGGCGGGCGTGGCCAAGGCGCTGGCGCAGACGCACCGCATCATCCTGACGGCCTGCGGCACGGCCTGGCACGCGGGTCTGATCGGCGAGTATCTGATTGAAGAGCTGGCGCGCATTCCATGCGAAACGGAGTATGCCAGCGAGTTCCGCTATCGCAACCCGATCATTGAAGATAACACGACCGTCCTGGCCATCTCGCAGAGCGGCGAGACGATCGACACGCTGGCCGCGCTGCGCGAAGGACGCGAGCGCGGCGCGACCGTCATCGGCATCGTCAACGCCGTCGGGTCCACGATCGCGCGTGAAACCGACGCGGGGGTCTACCTGCACGTTGGACCCGAGATCGGCGTCGCTTCGACCAAGGCGTTCGTCGGACAGGTCAGTGTGCTGGCGTTGCTGGCGGCGTATCTCGGGCGACGGCGCCATCTGAGCCAGTCCGCGTGCCACGCGTACCTGCAAAAACTCAACCAGATGCCGGCGGCCATCGAAAGCGCCCTGGAGCTGGATGCGCAGGTGCGCAAGATCGCGTCGGAGTATGTCGATGCCGGAAACTGGCTGTATCTCGGTCGCGGCCTGCAATACCCGGTGGCTCTGGAGGGCGCGCTCAAGCTCAAGGAGATCAGCTACATCCATGCGGAGGGGTTGCCAGCCGCCGAGATGAAGCACGGTCCCATCGCTTTGATCAGCGAGGACATGCCGGTGGTCGTGCTGGCGCCCCACGGGCATTGGTACGAGAAATCACTGGGCAACATCGAAGAGGTGCGCAGCCGCGGCGGACGGATTATCGCTGTCGCAACCGCCGGCGACCGCGAGATATCGCGCCTGGCCGAACACGTTCTCTACGTGCCCGACGTTCCCGAACTGCTGCAGCCGCTGGTCACAGTGATACCGCTGCAACTGCTGGCCTATCACGCGGCCGTCCTGCGCGGCTGTGATGTGGACAAGCCGAGAAACCTCGCGAAAGCGGTTACGGTCGAATAGTTCGAGTCCGGCGTCCCGTACGATACGTTTGACACTTCCACCCCGCACCGCGTAGCATGGCTCTTACGCGAAGTCTGGCGGAGGCTTGCTGGCTCAGCTCTTCGCGCGGGGGCTTGTCCGGATCCGACCCGGATTGGACCGCTGGTCCTGATCCGCGCGCGGGCTGTCTTCGCAGAGCCCGCCGGCCGGTACATTCGGGCACCATCACTGAACGGCGTGCGAGTCTGACACAGGAGGTCAAGAGAATGCGCAAATTCATCGGTCTTTCGATCCTCAGCCTGGTTGCGAGTGCGTCGGCGCTGGCCGGCGTAACCGTCATCGATCCCAACTACGACCCTGCGACGCTCTACTACCAGAGTACGACGCTGCGGCCCGCCGGGCTGACCTTCGGCACCGACGGCGCTCTCTACGTCGGCAACGAAATCGCCGACACACCCAACGCCGTCCAGATTCACCGCGTCACGGCGCCGCTGACCGGGGCTGCGTTCGGTGATGCGCTGATCGATCCGGACGCCGTCCTGGGCATTTCGAACGGCGACATCTGGGTTGGCGGCGGCAACAGCATCTGGCGGCTGCCGGCCGGCTCGGGTTCCCCCGCGTCACTGGTGAGCAATGCGTTCACGTCCGGGAGCCGTCCGGACGCGATGCGCGTTGCGCTCAACGGCGACGTGCTGGCGAACGACGGTGGTCGCATTGTCCGCGTCAATCCGGATGGATCGCTGACGGACGTCGTGACCAACATCACGAATTCAGGCGGATTCGACCTCGGCTCCGACGGCTACCTGTATTTTGCGAACAGCAATCGGACGGGCATCGCGCGGGTGCTGTATAACCCGCTTGGCCCGGCCGTCGACGCGACCACGCTGACGGACTTCATCACGGGCCGTTCGTCGATCAGCAGCGTCGACGTGACAGCCAGCGGCCGCGTGCTGTTTGGTGATGCGTTCGCCGGTGGCGTGGGCGATGGCCTGTTTTTCGGCGCGCTGGACGGCAGTGTCTCGACGCTGGCGCTGGTGGCCAAGGTCAATGGCGCCGCCAGCCGCCACGTTTTCGGTGCGCTCGAGGCGAGCGACGGGTCGATCTACGTGAGCGACGGCGAAGGCGGCGAGGATTCCGTGTTCCTGATCGTTCCCGAGCCCGGTACCCTGGCGCTGTTGGCGCTGGGCGGACTGGTTGCGGGGCTTCGGCGGCGCGGCTGATACCGGGCGGTCGAAACCTCGATTCGCCAAATAGCTTCTGCCAGAACGCTTGCGCGGGCTGCTCGTTCTACGACGGGCGGCCCGCTTGCTTTCACGGGCGGCAGCCGCCGGGTTGCTGGTGGCCAGGCGCTGACAGGTCGACTCGGCGCAGCAACATCAGGATCGCAAGTCCCAGCAGGACGATCGAAGGCCCTTCAAAGATCGTCCATCCCCGGGTCATGGGCGCGCTAACATCGATCGCAACCATCGCCGCGCCAAAAGTGACCGATACCCATCCGAGGTAGGCTATGATGGGGGCGAACCGTCGGATGTCCCGCGCAAGCACGATCGCCAGCCCGCCGTGCAATGCATACAGGGCGCTGATCGAGCGCGTCAGATACTCTGTTAACGGGGCGGCGGGAAACTCCCCGAGACCGATCCACTCGTGGATGTCCGCCATCCAGGCCGTCGGCATCACGACGGCGCCCAGCGCGAGCAGCAGCAGCACCCCGCTGAGGCGCAGCAGCCAGGTCAGCAACCGTTCGGCCGAGGTCATCGGCGGGTAGGATAGCCGCTCACGTTTGCACAGCGGAGTCTCGGCATGGTACGCATACTAAAGCGCATCCCGCCTGATCGCTGGCGCGCACCGCTGACCGCGGCGATACTCGGCTCGCTGGCGCTAGGGCTGGCCGATCCGCTGTTACGCAGCGCGGCGCTGGTCCTGGGGTCCTTTAAGCACCTGGGAAGCTGGCTGAGTGTCTGCGCCCTGCTGCCGGGGCTAATCGGCTGGACCGCGGCAGCATACCCGAGATACGCATTCGCCGTGCTTGCCGTGGTCGGCAGCACGGTCGCCTACATCGTGGGAGTGGTTGGTGGTCACTCGATCGCGTGCGTGCTCTGGACGCCAGCTTCGATGCAGTCCTATGCGAGCGGCGGCGTGCTGCCGCTGCCAGCCGGCGAGCTGTTCATGAGGGTCAGTGCCGTCATGGCGGTTGTGCTGCTGCCCTACGTTGGAATGTCGATGCTGGCGATTCGTATTCGACGCAACTACTGCGTCGTCGGCGGGCCCGATCCGCTGACCTGTACGCATTGCGGCTACTCGCTGATCGGTCTGCCCGAGCCGCGCTGCCCGGAGTGCGGACAGCCATTCCAATCGCCGCCCAATTGAACGCCCGGAGCCACACCTGACTTTGGACGAGGCTCCGCGCGCTGCACCACAGGGGGTCTCTCGCGGTCAAGCGTCAACCGTGGCGGCGCGCCTACAGGTAAAACAGCGGAACGAGCATCAGCCAGCACGTCGTGGTGCACCACCAGAGCACGCCGCTGAGCAGCACGGGCGCAGCCAGCGTCGGGTCGGCCAGGCGCCGGCGGGCGGAGATCAGCAGCACAACCGCCGCGGTACCGGCCAGCAGGGCGTGAACACCGACGATCTGCGTTGCCCCGAACCAGGCTCCGAAGAACGCCTGAGCGTTCGCCGGCGGCTGCCAGCGCCGGCGGGTCAGTGCGTCGGAATAGCGGGCGTGCAGTCCGGACGGGCCAACCTGGGCCGGTGGAATAACCGAGCGCGCCAATTCGATTTCCAGCGCTGCGGCACTTCGCGCCGCGTCAGCGGCCGCCGCCGCAGCGTTCGTGCTCGCGGCCAGCTTGTCGGTGTCGGCCGGTTGCGCAGCGCCCGAGGAGCTCCCCGGCGTCGTCCCTGCGGCGGCCGTCGGCGCCTGTTTCTGCAATTCGCGCAGGAAGGCGACGATATCGCGCAGATCGGCATCCTTCAGCGTCGGGTTTCCGCCGCGGCCAGGCATCGCCACCTTGGTCGTATTCGCGGGATCCCACGGCTGGCGGCCAGCGACCACGAACTTGAAGAGCTTCTCATCGTCGCAATCGCGGACGAACTCGCTGATGCGGAGATCCTTGCCCTGGCCGGGCAGACCCTCGCCGTTGGGACCGTGACACGTGGCGCAGGTGCCCAGGAACAGACGCTTTCCGACGACGGCGTCAATCGGGCGGGCTGCCGCCGGCGACGCGAGCGTGGTCGCCGTGGCGCCGGCGCTGGGCGTTGCCGTGGGTAGCTTCACGCCGAAGCGCCACGCGACGTAGCGTTCCTGCGGGCGGAACGCATCACCCGGAACCAGTCCGCGATAGATCTTCGTGTCGTAGTCCAGCGCGAGCACCACCAGGAAGCCCAGCGCGCTGAGCGCACTGAGCGAGAGCGCGATGCGCAGCGACGTGGCAGTCCGGCGTGTGGCGGCCCGCAGTGCCCAGGCCATCGCCAGGCTGCCCAGCACCAGGCAGCCGCTCTGGATAGCCCCGCGGTCGAGGTTCATCAGCCGCCGGCCCCAGCGGGCGGCGTCGGGCTGCTGAGCAACCGTCGCGACGCACAGAACGAGTGCGAAGGCGAGGATCAGAATATCGATCAGCACGAACAGAGTCAGTTCGAGGTTGCCGACACCGGATCGCCGCTGCCAGGTGCGCAGCACGCCGGTCAGCGAGTCCGGGGAAGTCGGAGAATCAACGGCCGGGCGCTGCGGGGCAGCGGACGAGGCCGTTGTGGAAGGCGGGTTCCAGGTCGACGATGCGTTCGTTGCAGAGGTCATGGGATGGAGTCCTCGGAAGTCGGCGTGGACGACGCCGCCGGCGTGCGAACAAGGCGCTCCATCAGCGTGCCAAACGTGACAAGCTGGCCGGGATATTGTTCGGCGATCCGTTCCGCGCCGGCGCGTGTCGCGGCGGCGGCCAGTTCAGAAGCCATGGGTGTATGCAGGTGCGGGCTGACGACGAAGGTGGCGGCGCTGGCATCGACCCATTGCCGCGATTCAAGGTCGTGGACGTACGCAGTCCATCCGTCGGGTGGCCGCCGGTCGCGCAGGTAGCTGAGTACGCAGCCGACGTCGTCAAACGCCAGCTTCTCGACGCGCGCGCCAGAGCTCAACACGAGCGCCGCGGCAAAGCGCTCCTCACTGATGATCATTCGGCACAAGTCGCATTCCTGCTGTCCGTAGGCGATGACCGGCGGGGAAAGGTCCGATCGGCGGCCGCAACCCGGCGCCAGCAGCGCCAGGGCCGTGGCCGCCAGGCTGAGCGTTGCTCGACGGGTTCGGGTGTTCATCGCGCACCTCCGCGGGCGAAGCGCAGTCCGGCCAGCAGCAGCGGGACGACAATCCACGCCAGCAGCGCGGCGCCGAACAGCAGCGGCAGGTAGCGTCCGTAGGTCTGCGTTGCGAAAAGCCCCACCGGCCCGAGCAGATCGAGCGAGGCGCTGAGGTTGCCGACGGCCAGCAGCTTGAAAACCTGAAGCGGGTTGCACAGCGTCACGGCGAGCAGTTCCTGAACCGTGAGGTTCAGGGCGATCGTGCTGCCCAGCAGGCCGAGGTCGCCGATGAACACGAACGCCAGCCAGGCGAAGATGGCAACGCCGAGAGACAGGGTAGTCCTGCGGGCGAACGCGGAGATCAGCAACCCGACGCTGAGCATGGCCCAGGCGAGGCCCACGCTGGCCGCGAAGATCGCGAAATACTGACCCGCGTTGGCGGCGCGGCCTTGAACGCCCATCAGCGTGGCCGCGGCGCCGAAGCCGATCGCCAGCGCGCCCAGCAGCGCCAAGCCGAGCCCCAGGAACTTGGCCAGCAGAATCTCGCTGCGGTGCAGCGGCTGCGACAGCAGCGCCTCGAGCGTGCCCCGCTCGCGCTCGCTCGACAGCGCGCCCGCCCCGATCGTCAGGCCCATCAGCGGCACGATCAGCAGCACGAGGTTGATCAGGCTGGCGGCCGTTCGTCCGAAACCCGCGACGCCGTAGCGGCCGCTGACGGGCCCTCCGCTCACCCGCCCTTCGCCGCGGACGCGCCCGCGATCCGGCCGAAGACGGCCGATGAGGTCAGTCCGCTGCCGCCCGGGTAGTTGAAGTAGAAGATCCCGCCTACCATCTCC
>CAYOHG010000070.1:0-9978 GCA_964403685.1 uncultured Planctomycetales bacterium | reverse complement strand
AAGAACCTCGCCTTCGAGGGATCCTACGGAGAGCTCGGCCCGCCGCCGGTGCTGGTGAGCCTGGTCGTGCCGGCGTACAACGAATCGGGCAACGTGGACGCGCTGGCGGCCGCGGTGGCCGCGACGCTGGACGCACCCGGCGTCGCTCAGCCCTACGAACTGATCCTGGTCGACGACGGCAGTCGCGACGACACCTTCGCACACATCGAGGCTCTCGCCCGCCGCTATGCCCGCGTCTGCGGCCTGCGCTTCGCGCGCAATTTCGGTCAGCAGTCGGCGTTGCTGGCGGGTTTGCTCTACGCCCGCGGCGACGTCGCCATCTGCATGGATGCCGACCTGCAACACCCGCCGGCGCTGATTCCCCAACTGATCGAGGCCTGGCGACGCGGGGCGCGGCTGGTGCACACGCGGCGAATCGATCGCGACGATCTGCCGGCCCGGCGGCGCTGGGCCTCGCGGCTCTACTATCGAGTGTTCAGCTACCTCAGCGGCGTCCCGATCGAGCCGGGGATGGCGGACTTCCGGCTGCTGGACCGCTGTGTGATCGATGAAATCGCCCGCATGCGCGACCGCAAGCTCTTCCTGCGTGGGCTGATTCACTGGCTGGGGCACCGCGCCGCGGTGATCGACTTCACGCCCGACGCACGCCGCAGCGGGCAGACCAAGTACACCTGGCAGAAGATGCTCCGGCTCGCCTGCGACGGCATCCTTTCGTTCTCGACCATGCCGCTGCGGCTCGGGCTGATCGTCGGTGCGGGCATGAGCGTGTTCGCATTCCTCGAACTGGTCTTCGTGCTGGCGGCCTGGACGTTGGGAAGGACGGTCCCAGGTTGGGCGTCGACGCTGGGCCTGATCTCGCTGCTGTTCGGCGTGCTGTTTCTGATCGTCGGCGTTCAGGGGCTGTACATCATGCGGCTCTACGAACAGTCGGTCGTCCGCCCGCCGTTCGTAGTCGAGCGGATCGTACGCCAGTCCGTGCACGATTCGCCCACACCGGCGGCGCCGTCGCCGCCGCAGGGCTCGGCCCGCGAAGCGCGCGCTGTTGAGACGCCATGAAGCCGCCCGGCGACGCGCCGCCGTTTCGCGTGTGCCCGCCAGAGTGTCCTGCCTGCGGCACGGCGGGGCGTTTTCGGTTGTTGTGGCCGGACCTTCGAATCTACCGTTGCGACGCATGCGGCCTGGGCCTATCGACGCTGCAACCCGACGTGCCGCTTTACGAAGGCGACTACTTTGAAGGCGGCGAATACCGCAGCTACGAACAAGACGCCAGCGCCTTGCGCGCGAACTTCCGTCGTTTTCTGCGCTGGACGCAGCGGCTCGCGCCGACGGGTCGACTGCTCGAAATCGGCAGCGCGTACGGCTACTTCCTCGAATTGGCCAGCGCGGCGTACGACGCCCGAGGCGTGGAGATCTCGGCGCACGCCGCGGCCGTGGCGAACACCCGGCCCGGTATCACGGTGGAGTGCGGCGATTACCTGCTGCGCCCGGCACCGGCGCAGGCGTATGACCTGCTCTGCCTCTGGGACACGATCGAGCACCTGCCGCGACCGGACGCCACAATCGCTAAAGCCGCCAGCGAACTCAGCCCGGCCGGCGTCCTGTGCCTGACCACCGGCGATTTCGGCAGTTGGCTGGCCGCGTTGCGCGGGCGGCACTGGCGCCAGATTCACCCGCCGACGCACCTGTTCTACTTCACGGTGCCATCGCTGCGGGCCCTGCTGCGGCGCAACGGGCTAGAGCCGGTCGTGCTGCGGCGCACGGGCAGCACCCGGCGGTACCGAAGTATGGTGCACGGGTTGCTGCGCGGTGCTGGAACGCTGGCGCGAGCGGCGCGGCGGATTCTGACGCTGGGCGAACGACTGGATTTTCCGGTTTATCTCAACACCGGCGATTATCTGTTTCTGGCCGCCTGCAAGGCGCAGCATCTTCGCACCGGTTGATCCGCCTCCCACCAGCACGCAAGTGATTTCGGCTCAAAGTGCTACGAAAACCGAGGCCGACGGGGCTCGAACCCGCAACCTCCGCCGTGACAGGGCGGCGCTCTAACCAATTGAGCTACGGCCCCTTGGGTCGCGTGGGCCCGCCGGCCGGCGACGCAGGAAGCAGGGCGATTGTACATATCGCCGCCGGCGTGTCAAACCGATGAGACCACAGGGCGAAGTGGACAGGCGGACCCGCGTTGCCGTTATCGGGTCGAGCCTCCGGCGCGGGCCACGGGAGCTCCGGGGGGCACGTACCAAGATGCCCGTTCGCGGTGCGATTGCGAACTCAGCGGGGACGGACTCATGACTGGCGAGACGGCTTCATCGCGGCGTGTCCGCGTCCTGATCGTGGACGACAGCGCGCTGGTTCGGTCCATCGTCAATTCGGCACTCAGCGGCGACCCGCAGATCACTGTGGTCGGTCAGGCCGCCGACGGCCAGGACGCCTTGGACAAGATCCAAGCGCTGCACCCGGACGTGGTCACGCTGGACGTCGAGATGCCGCGCATGAACGGGCTGGCAGTGCTGGAGCGAGTAGCCGGCAAGGCGCCCGTGGCCTTCCTGATGTGCTCGACGCTGACGACGAGCGGGGCCAAGATCACGTTCGAGGCGTTGCAGCGCGGCGCCGTCGACTACATTCCCAAACCGGAAAGCGGGCTGTCGGGAAACCTGGAATTCCGGCAGATGCTGCGCGAGAAAGTGCTCAATGCCGCCGCGGCCCGCAAGCGCGTCCGCGCCCTGCTGCGACCGGCCGGGCCGGCGGGCGCGAATAGTGCGCCGCAGCTTCCGCCCAACCAGGCGCGCGGCTGGATCGTGGCGATCGGAATCAGTTGCGGCGGACCTCAGACGTTGCACCAGATGTTGCCGGCGTTTCCGAGCGATTTCGTGCCCATCGTCGTGACCCAGCACATGCCGGCACAGTTCACCAAGTCGTTCGCCGAGCACTTGAACGCCGACTGCGCGATGCGGGTCGAGGAAGCCGGCGATGGCCAGCCGATCCAGCGCGGCACGATCCTGATTGCGCCGGGGGGCGCGCACCTGCACATTGTCCGGCGGGGAATCGAACTGTACACGCGGCTTTCGGACGGACCCAAAGTCAGCGGTCACAAACCGTCGGTCGACGCGATGTTCAGTTCGCTGGCGCAGAGCTGCGGTCCGCGCTGCGTGGCGTGCGTGATGACCGGCATGGGCAACGACGGAGCCAAGGGTGTACGGATGCTGAAGCAGGCCGGCGCGCGGACGCTGGCGCAGGATCAAGCCACCAGCCTGGTCTTCGGCATGCCGAAAGCGGCGGCCGAGACCGGCTGCGTTGAGCAGGTAGTGCCGCTGGGCGAATTGCCCAAGGCGATTGCGCGAATTCTCCAGGCGACCCCGACCAAGGCCACGGCGGGAGCCGGCGCAGCGACTGGGCCATAATTACCGGGCTGGGGGCCGTGCAGCGAACGGTCACGGATTCGACCGTCCGTTTGCTCATGCCTGCGGGCAATTGGCCCGATTCGATGGCGGGCGATTGGCGCACGATCAGTGGCCGGCGGCTTGACGCGAGTTCGGACCACCGAATGAGCCGGCCGTCAACCGATTGGGATGTCCGACGGAGTGCTTCTCGTGGACGTTCGATACATCAACCCGTTCGTCGAGAGCGTCGACAGCGTCTTTCAGACAATGCTGAGTCTGAAGCCGATTCGCAGTCCGGTAAAGATCAGCGACGGCGGCGGCGGGACCGGCGAGGTGCTTACTTCGCTGGTCGGCATCACCGGGCACGTTCACGGCGTGGTGGTGCTGCGCTTTCCGAAGGCTACCGCCGGCCAACTCGCGGGGCGCATGCTGGGCACGGAACTTACGGATACGAGCCCCGAGGTGATTGATGCGATCTCCGAGCTGGTGAACATGGTGGCTGGGGCGGCGAAGGCCAAGCTCTCGTGCGACCCGCCCCTGCAACTGGGACTGCCGACCGTCGTGCAGGGCACCGGTTACCGGGTCAAGTATCCCAGCAAGTCCATCTGGCTGGAAATTCCCTTCAGCAGTGAAGCCGGCAACTTTTCGATGGAACTTACGTTTTCGTCCAGTTGAGGTGTAGCGATGAAAGCCCTGGTGGTTGACGACTCGATGACGACCCGCCGCATTGTGATCAAGGCACTCAGCCTAGCCGGAATCACCGATGTGCACGAAGCCACCAATGGGCAGGAGGCGGTCAGCGCCACTCAGGGGCAGGCATTCGATGTGATCCTGATGGACTGGAACATGCCGCAGATGTCCGGCATCGATGCGCTGCGTACCATCCGCGCCGCTGGCAACAAGTCGCGCGTGATCATGGTCACCACCGAGGCGGAGAAGCTGCGCGTCATCGAGGCAATCAAGGCCGGCGCCAACGACTACCTGATCAAGCCCTTCGCTCCGGAGCAGCTCGCCGAAAAGGTGCGGGGCACGGTTCCGGCGGCGGCCGGGTGATCCTCTGCGCCGCGCGCTTTCCGTCGGGCGCTCATTGGCAGGCGGGTGCCAACGCTGCTACAGTTCGAATCGGCCGGCACCGTGTCGGGGTCGGCCCCGGTTGCCCGTTCCCGGCGACGGATCGCGGGAGCCGTCGGCGGCCGCGGTTTCCCGCCGGTCGGCGGGGTTCGGTACGCTCATTCTACAATTGCCTATGCGCCTGGTGGTCTACCAACAGGGCCTGCCGTTCGCGGAGCTGGTCGGCGAGGACGAAGCCATCTCGGTTGGGTCCGCGAACGACAACCGTCTGGTGCTGCCGGACCCGCGCATTCCGGCCCACCTGGCCCAGATCTTCCTCGAACATCACGAGATGTGGGTCCTCGAACCGCTGGCAGAGCGGGCCGACCTTTCTCTGAACGGAGTGGCGATAGCCACCCGCACACCGCTGCGCAGCGGCGACCAGATCCAGGTGCTGGACTTCACGATCGAGGCGCAAATCGAGTCCCAGCGGCGCGCCGCGGAGCCGCCGCGCGCAACCACCTCCGTCGCGTCGATGACGCAGTTCGTCAGGTTCCAGCTTCCGCCGGGGTCGCTGGTGCGCAAGCCGGAGGAACCGCTGACCATCCTGCCGGCGCAAATCGCGCGCGTCGGGCGCGTGAACCTGGCCCTGGCGTCCTGCGAGACCGTCGAGGCGCTGATGGACGTGGCGATCACGACGGTCTTCGAGTTCTTCAGCGCGCACCGCGCCTGGATGGGCATTCGGCGGGTCAACTACGGCCCGATGGAGTATGTCGAGGGGCGGCTGGCCGGCGGGCAATCGACCGACCTGCCGGAGCTGGGCGAAAACCTCAAGCCGCGCGCCCTGGACCGCATGCAGTACGTGTTGTTGCCGTTGGCCAGCCCCGACGAGCGCTACAGTGTGCTGGCGGGTCCGCTGATGGGTCCGGACGGCCCGCTGGGGATGATCTACATCGATACCCAGGGCGCCGAGCGGCGCTATGATGTGACCGACGTGGACTTCTTCATCGCCACGCTGAACTGCATCGGTGTTCAGCTCGATGCGATCTTCAAGGCGATCGCCAAGACCCGCGCCGCAACGGTGGATGGCGAAGTCACCGTCGCGCACGCCATTCAGGCCCGCCTCACGCCGCGGAAACTGCCGCAGTGGGACAAGCTCCAGTTTGGCGCGTTTCGAGAGCCGGGCCGTGAGCGCACCGGCGACTGCTACGACGTAGTGAAGCTGGCGAACCAGTCGGCCGGCGTGATGATCGCGCACACCGAAGCGCGCGGACCGCTGCCGGGGATGGTCATGTCCCAGGCGCAGGCTTCGTTCCGCTGCTCGCTGATGCACAACGACACGCCGCACATTTTTCTGCGCTCCACGAACGTGCTGCTCTACGATGGGCTGACGGATCACGCCCTGGACTGCTTCATGGCGCTGATCGACCCCGAGACCGGGCAGATGCATTACGCCGCAGCCGGGCGGATCGGCGCCTACATCATCGGCACCCGCGGCGACGAGCGCCGCCTGGTCGATCCCGCCGGCATCCCGGCGCTGGGGGCGAGCAAGAACCTGAGCGTCGCGACGCAGACCGAGCAACTCGAACCCGAGGAGACGCTGGTGCTGTTCACGCCCGGCGTGGTGACGGCCCGCAACAGCCGCGACGAAGCGTTCGGCGAAGAGCGCTTCGTGAACATTCTCTGCGACGGGTTCGGCCAGCTCGCCAGCGCCATGCTCAAGGAAATGCTCTCGGATCTCAAGCAGTTCACCGAGGGCGGCACCCAGCCGGAAGACATCACCGTCATTCTGGCTCACCGCGTCAGCGATTGAAACGCGAGCGGCCCGCGCAAGCCCGGGGCATCACATGCGCTCGCTGACGTCGATCCCCAGCAGCCACAGACCCAACCGCAGCGTCCGGGCGGTCAAGTCGCACAGCCGCAGCCGGCTCCGCCGCAGGGCCGGATCATCGGCTCGCAGCACAGGGCAAGCCTCGTAGAAACGGTTCATGTCCACCGCCAGATCGTAGAGGTAGCCGCAGAGGATGTGCGGCAGCAGCTCGCGCGCCACGGCTTCGATCGATTCGCCAAAACGCGCCAGCCGTATCGCGACGGCGCGCTCGGCCGGCTGCTCGAGCCGCAGCGGCGCCGCATACGGGTCGCACGGGCCGAAACGCTGCGTCGCTTCACGGCCGATGCCGCGGGCGCGGGTGTAGGCGTACATCAGGTAGGGCGCGGTGTTCCCCTTGAGCGCGACCATCTTCTCCTGGTCGAAAACGTAGTCCTTCGTGCGGTCATTGCTCAGGTCGTTGTACTTGAGCGCCGCGATGCCGACGCGTTCGGCGATGCCGCGTTTCTCCGGCTCGCTCAGCTCGCCGGCGGCCAGGGGTGAATCCGGGTCGGCGTCGCGGGCGGCCAGCCGTGCGTACGCCGCCGCGATGGCCTGCTCCAGCAGCTCTGCCAGGCGGGGCACGTCGCCTTCGCGCGACTTGAGCGGCTTGCGGTCCGGGCCGAGGATCTTGCCGAAGTACACGTGTTCCAAAGCAACGTCGCGGCTGGCCCAGCCAGCCAGCCGGGCCGCGGAGAAGACCATCTCGAAGTGCAGCCGCTGGCGGTCGTCGGTGACATAGATCAGCCGCTGCGCGCCGAGCTCGCGGATGCGGTAGCGTAGTCCCGCCAGGTCCGTCGTCGCGTACAGAAACGCACCGTCCGACTTGCGCACGATCAGCGGCAGTTCGTCCCCGTCGGGATTTCGAAAACGCGGCGTGCTGCCCGGGCCGTAGAGAAAAATGCACTCGGCCCCTTCGTCGACGCGATACTCGGCGCGGCCGTCCTCTGAATCGGCCGGCCGGCCGGGCGCGAAGCGCTCCCGCAACTCGGCCAGCGTCGGCTCCAGCCGTTCGTGGTAGAAGCTCTAGCCGCAGACGTCGCCCGCGCTCAGCAGCACGCCGAGCCGGTCATAGACGCTGGCGGCGGAGGCCAGCGAGATTCGCCGTGCGACGGCCCACACGTCGCGTTCGGCCTGGTTGGCCGCGCCTCCTTCCTGCAACATGCGGGTGACTTTGCGGGGGATTTCGGCCAGCCGGTCGGCCGAGCCGTCGCGATTGCGGATCCCGCAGCCGACGTTGGCGTCGACCTCCAGCAGTTTCTGGACAAACTGGTAGCCCAGCTCGAGCTGCTCCAGCGTGATGTTCATCCGCGCCAGGTCGTCCAGCTCCAGGACGTTCAGGTCGGCGGCCCACTCGTCGCAGATGGCCTGAAGCGCAGCCCGCCGCGCCTCGACCGCGCCGCCGCCGGCCAGCCGTCGCAGGTCGCCCAGCCGCGCCGCGACGTCGGCCGCCTGCTCGCCGCGTCGCAGCCGGCTGGCGATGTACCACAGGCCCAGGATCACCATGCCCATGGCAGTGCCCCAGTCACCGACGTGGTTCTGCCGAATCACGTTGTGACCGAGAAAACTCAGCACGCGCGCAAAGACGTCGCCGATGATCGTGCTGCGCAGGTGGCCGACGTGCATCTGCTTGGCGATGTTGGGGGAGGAATAGTCGACCAGCACGCGCTGAGGCGACTCAACCGGCGCGATCCCAACGCGATCCGGCGGTGCCGCCCGCGCCGGTTCGGCCGCCGACTCCACCGTCGCTGGCGCGCCAATCTCCTTGGGCGCCGGCCCGGCCGACGTCCCGCTCGGAGGCGGCGCGATGGCACCCAGGTAGCCCGCCAGAAAGTCCGTGCGCAGCCGGATGTTGATGAAGCCGGCTCCGGCGACTTCCAGCGATTCGACCAGGTCGGCGACCTCGGCGGCCGCCGCGATGCGCTGGGCCAGCTCGCGGGCGGGAACGCCGGCTACGGAGGCCAGCGACATGGCCGCATTGCACTGGTAATCCCCGAACTGGGCGCTGCGCGCCGCTCGAATCAACGGATCGGGCGAGCGCTGCGACGGCAGGATGCGCAGGATTGCGGTGGCGAATCGCGCGCTCAACAGATTCTGAACACTGTCATGGTTCATGCGCAAGGCAGGCTATCGGTGAGCGCGGCAGGGTTCAAGGACGCTCGGCGCCGGCTACGGACCGCCCGAGCGCTGCTGAGCCTGGTGGGGGCGTTCAGTCGCGGACCGGTGGCCAGAGCACCCAATCGCCGTCCTGATCGGTCGAGCGTCGGAGGTCTCCGGCGGGGGGATAGGCCGGCTGATGCCCCCTGCGGTCACACGAATCAAGCGCCGCCTACGCGGTGAATCAGCGTCGTGTCGGTCGCGTCCGGGCGGTTCGGGCGGGTCGACGTCACCACCACGATCAGGTCGCCCGCGCGCGCCAAACCCTCGTCCTGCAAGCGGCCATCCAGCAGGCGAACCGCCTCGGCGGGGTTCTCACGCGGCGGGATCAGCACGGGCGTGACGCCGTACAGCAGGTTCAGTTTGTGATACAGCCGCTCGTCGGCGGTCAGCCCGACGACCGGCATGGGCAGCCGCTGGCCGGCAATGGCCCGCAGCGTGTTGCCGCTGGCGGCCCAGGCGGCCACCAGGCGGGCGCCCAGCGTGCGGGCCGCGTGCGCCGCACTGTGCGCGATCGCGGTCGAAACGCGGCCGGCGATCGAAGCCGAGTCGGCCGAGGCCTCGACATAGGACTGGGCCGCGTAACCCTCCGTCGCGCGGGCGATGTGGTTCATCATCTCGACGGTCGCCACCGGAAACTCGCCTGTGGCCGTCTCGGCCGAGAGCATGACCGCGTCGGCCGCGTCGAGGATGGCATTGGCCACGTCGCTGACTTCGGCGCGCGTCGGCGTGGGCGCCGTGACCATGCTTTGCAGCATCTGCGTCGCGACGATGACCGGCTTTCCCGCCCGCCGGGCGCGCGCGATGATCGCCTTCTGCATCAGCGGCACCTGCCAGACATCCATCTCGACGCCGAGGTCGCCGCGCGCGACCATTACGCCGTCGGACAACGCAATCAACTCGTCCAGATGCTCGATCGCTTCAACCTTCTCGATCTTGATGATGATGCCCTGGTCGCCGTGCTGCGCGCGCAGCAGCTCACGAAGCTGCTGCACGTCCTGCGGCCGGCGAACAAACGACAGCGCCAGGTAATCCAGTCCGTTTTCGATCGCCCAGGCGGCGTCGGCGCGGTCCTTCTCGGTCAGGGCGGGCAGGGTCAGGCGCGTGTCGGGCAGGTTGACGCCCTTGCGGCTGGAGATCAGACCGCCGGCGGTGACGTTGCAGTGGAGCCCCTCGCGCGAACGGTCGGTCACGAGCAGCCGCAGCAGCCCATCGTCGATGTAGATGCGATGGCCGACTTCGATCTCCTCCATCAGTCCGGGCACCTGAATGCATAGCCGGCCCGGGCGGGTGGGTTCGTTTGAGGCACCGATCTCGATGAGCTGGCCGGTCTCAATGCGAAACGGTTCGCCGGCGACCGGGTTGAGCCGGATCTTCGGGCCGCACAGGTCGCCCAGCAGCGCCAGCGGCCGGCTGTGCTGCCGAGACCACTGCCGCGCCATTCGAAGCATGCGACCGTGGTCGTCGAGCGATCCGTGGCTGAAGTTCAGCCGGCACACGTCCAGCCCCGCATCCATCATCGCGCCC
>CAYOHG010000069.1:0-9979 GCA_964403685.1 uncultured Planctomycetales bacterium | reverse complement strand
CGCCCACACCGACCTATGAGGTATTCTAGCACCGATTCTCGGAAACGCAAGTCAACAAATCCCACGACGGGGGCCGGAACCGCTTTTGCCGGCCTCTATGGCAGCGTCTCCAGGATCTCCGCCGCCTCGCGCGCTTCCTCGGTGCCCGGCCAGTTGTCCACCACCTCCTGAAGCAGCTCCTTGGCCTTGCTCTTGTTCCCGCTGCGCAAAAACGTCCGCGCCATGATCAGCTTCTGCTTGGCCTCGGGGTCGCTTGGCAGCCGGCCACCCGCCGCAGCTTTCTCCTTGGCCTGGCCGCCGCTCGCCCCCTCAACGACCACCTTCGATGTCGCCGGCTCGGCCGGCTTGCCGGCGGTGTTCTTCGGAAGCAGCGGTTCGTGGACCCCCTCCGCCTCGGCGACCGCACAGCGCACCGCATACACAAACCCCGGCTCGGTGCAGTCTCCCACTGCGCGGATCAATCCCTGCGAATCCACCAGCACCTGCCACGGCGGCGGGCCGGCCCGAAAGGCCTTGTGCGTCAGCGGGGCATCGGCAGACTGCTCTTCGTAGCAATGCTTCCAAGCCAACCCATTCGTTTCCGCAAACGCCTTGGCCGCTGGTTTCTTCTCCGCCGCGTCGGCATTGACCCCCACAAACTCGATATTCGATGAATATTGGAACTCGGCGTAGACCGATTTGAGCGCGACCATGCTCTCAGCCGAGGCCGGCTGGGTCGTGTTCCAGAAATCGATCAGCAGCGCCCGCCCGCTGCGGCGCGCCAGCGGATACTCCGTCAGGTCGTCGGTGCGAATCAACCCCTCCGGCGCCGCCTTTCCCATCCCGCTTAGCCAGCGCCTTTGCACCGAGATGCGCTTGCGACGTTCCTCACTGGCCGATTTGCGCAACTGCTCGAGCGCCTTGTCGGCCCGTTGAGCATCCCCCGCCGCAAGGCCGGCGAGCACTCCCATCTCCAGCGTGGCCGGGTCGCTGGGCGCATCGGCCAGCATGCGGTCATGCCGGGCCAGCGCCGTCGCGGCGTCGCCGGTCGCCAGCGCCAGAGCGATCCCGGTCGAGAGCGCCCGTACGCGGTCCGCCGGCGCAAGCTTGTCGAAGTCCAGCTTCCAGCCCTCAAACAGCTCCGACGCCTGTTTGGCGTCCTGCGGGCCGATTACCCGGCCAGGCGCCACGATGCGATCATGCAGCCGCTGAAGCTCAGCCAGCCGATCCGCAGTTTGGGCCGCAGCGATCGAGACCGCCACAAGTGCCACACACGCGACCAGCAGCGTGCTACGCAACCTACGACAGGACATGGAAAAACTCCCTCAGGTCCGCCGGGGAACAACCCCGGCAATCACTACCGATTCCAGCAATAGTGGCGACCGACCCGCACTCTGCAAGCGGCCAGCGACACCAGACCCGCCTGAGCGCCGGACGCGCCTCGACCAGCCTTTGTACACTCACCATTCGCTACTCGCTATTCGCCATTCCCCCTTGCTCCCGCGGCCCGTAGCGCTGCGCGTACCACCCGATCTGCTGTGCCATCCCGATCAGAATATCCGTCTCGTTCACGCTCAGCGGCACGCGCCCCAGAATCCGCCGCAACGCGAAACGCAGGTGCTCGGGGCTCTGCTGTCCGCGAAAGAAACCGATTTGCTCCAGGCTCGCGGTCAGCTTTTCGAACATCACGCGCTTGCGGACGTCGTCCGCGAGCGGTTCGCTTTGCGAAGGGTCGGCGGTCGCGCCGCCAGCCGCGAGAACAGTCCGGCGAAGCTCGTAGCACACGATCAGTACCGCCGCCGCGACGTTCAGCACCGGGTAGCGCTCATCCGCGGGGATCGTGATGAGCGCGTCGAAATGCAGCAGTTCCGGAAGGGTGAATCCGGTACGCTCGGGTCCGAATGCGAAGGCCACCCGCCCGGTGGCGCTGCTCAGGCACGCCTGCCGCGCCGCGTCGGCCGGCGAGCAGACCGCCTGGCGATGATACATCCCGCTCTTGGCGCTGCTCGCGTAGCTGCGAATGCAGCCGGTCAGCGCGTCGGGGATCGACTCCACCAAGCGAGCACTCTGCAACACGTCGGCGCCGTGGGCGGCGTACTCGACCGCCGGCTCCGAGAATGGATCACACTTCGGCGTCACCAGCACCAGGTCGCGCAGGCCCATGTTCGCCATCGCCCGGGCCGCGGCGCCGATGTTTGCGGCCCCGGCGGTCTCCACCAGCACGATACGCACACGCGCGAGCATGGACGCATTCTACGATCCCTCGGGGGGCGTGCGCAGCACGTGCTCCGCCAGCCGCACAACCGTCCACGGCGCCGAGCCCTCGGCCTTGTTATTGGCGATCATCAGCAGCCGCAGCCGCGCGCGAATCGCGTCGGCGCATAGCTCGGCGACCGCGGCGCGCGTCGCCAGGTCTTCATCCACCAGCTTGTCAAACGGCTCGTAAGCCGTTTTCGCCCCTTCGTAGCTGAAACGCCGATGAAGCATCCAGCGAACCACGATCGCCGGGCCGCGCGTCGGATCGACGACGGCCCGCTGCTGCGCGATCGCTGGCATCGCCGGATGCGCGTTGAAGCAGTGCGCCACACCGGCATCCGCCAGCAACGCGGCGTATTCCGGAACGAGCAGCTCCTCGTTGCGCAGCTCGACCGCGTAGAGCGGCCCGCGCGGCAGCGCCTTGAGGAACGAGTGCAGCCGATCGTGAATCGCCGCCACGCCACCTTCGGCGCGAACGCTCAGCGGCGGGAACTGAAAGACGAGCGGACCGCAGTTTTCGCCCAGGCCGCAGAGCACCGGCTCGACGAACACGGCCGCGGCGTGATCCGAGTTCAGAAAGTAGCGATTCGCAGCCGCGCCGCGCCGCCGCGAAACGCGCCCGTCGGGACCGAGCCGAGCGGCCAGCAGGATCTCGGGCGCCTTGACCAGGAAGAGAAACGACTCGGGCACCTGGCTGGCGTACGCCTTCAGCTCATCGGCGCCGACCGGCGCGTAATACGTGCGGTCGATGCCAACGGCCCGCAGGAGCGGATGGCGCGCGTAGGCCGTCAACCCGCCGCGAGAAAGCGCCTGGCTGGAGGCGCGGCCGGCATACACCAGCCCGGCCCAGCCGGGAAACGACCACGACGACGTGCCGAAGTACAGGTTCGCCGGAAGGCCCCGCGCCAGCTCGGACCATTCGGCTCGCGGCGGCGCAGATTCGATGCCGGGCGACCGATCGGCTGATGCGCCGCTCCGCGGCTTCGAAGCGCGCACGTCCGCAGCGGCCGGCGCATCGGGCGGCGGTGCGCCGTCGCCGAAAAGCTGCATCTGCCGCGGATCATCGGCGCGATTGCGGCTCATTCCCCGCATTCTGCCCACGGCTGCGGCGCCTGCCAAGTTCATTCAGTCGCCGGCGACGAGCGTGGTACGATGCCGGCCGAGCCGGCCGGCCTTCCTGACGCAGGCGCGGAGCATGCCTGCACAGCGCCGCCGGAACGCGCGCGGAGGCCTCATGGATACCACCATCGCACTTCTGGCCGGGCTAGTGGTTGGGGCGGCGGCCGGCGCGCTGTGTGGCTGGCTGCTGGGCGTCAGCCGGGCGCGCGCGGCGTTGCAGCAGGCGCAGCAACTGGCGGCGTCCAGCAGCAGCACGCTGAGCGAGGTGCGCGGGCAGGCCGCGGCGCTGCACGAACAGGCGGCCCGGCTGCGCGAGGCGCTGGAGGCTGAGCAGTGCGCCCGCGTGGCCGCACAGACGCGGCTCGACGAGAGCCAGCGCAATCTGGAGCAGCAGCGTCAATTGCTCGTGGACGCCGAGCTGCGACTGCGCGAGGCGTTTGCGGCGCTCTCGTCGGACGCTTTGCGCAAGAACAGCGAGGAGTTCGCCCGCCAGACCGAGCAGCGCGTCAAGCCGCTCTCCGACGCGTTGCAGCGCTATGAGAAGCAGATTCAGGAGCTGGAGCAGGCCCGCCAGAACGCCTACGGGCGTCTCACGCAGGCGCTGGAGGATGTGGGCAAGGCCAGCCAGCAGCTTCGCCAGGAGACCTCCCAGCTTGTGACCGCGCTGCGCGCTCCGCAGGTGCGCGGCCGCTGGGGCGAGATCACGCTGCGTCGCACGGTGGAAGCCGCCGGCCTTTCGAGCCACTGCGATTTCAGCGAGCAGGTCAGCGTCGACGGCGACAGCGGGCGGCAGCGTCCCGACCTGGTCGTGCATCTGCCCGGAAGACGCACGATCGTCGTCGATGCGAAAGTGCCGCTGCAGGGCTTTCTTGACGCGCTGGAAGCCAGCGATGAGCCGAGCCGCCAGCAGTGCCTTCAGCGCCATGCCGGCGCCATCCGGACCCACATGAAGAGCCTCTCGGCCAAGGCGTACTGGTCGCAGTTCGACCCGTCGCCCGATTTTGTCGTGCTCTTCATTCCGGGCGAATCGTTCTTCTCGGCGGCGCTGGAGCGCGACCGCACGCTGATCGAGGACGGCATCGCCGCGCGAGTGATCCTCGCCACGCCCACCACCCTGATCGCGCTGCTGCGGACCGTCGCATACGCCTGGCAGCAGAGCGACCTGGTGGAAAACGCCCGGCAGATCGGCGGGGTGGCGGCCGAGCTCTACGAACGCGTCGGCAAGTTCGCCGAGCATTTCAGCCGCGTCGGCGACCACCTGCGCAAGGCGACCGAGTCCTTTAACGATGCCAGCGGCTCATGGGAGCGGCGCGTGCTGCCGCTCGGCCGGCGGATCGCCGAGCTGGGTGTGGCGACCAGGACGACCGAGTTCCCCGAGCTGCCCACCATCGATGCCGCCCCGCGCCGGCTCGCGTCCAACTCCCCGACCGAGTGACGCACCCCGCGGGTTGCTTCTATCATTCCGGGTTTGCCGGCGAAAGGAGCCCCGATGCCCCCGACGGTCGAATCGCCCGCCAACCCCGTCCCGCCGCTCAACCTCGCCGCCAGTTTCCGCTCCCTGCGCGACGAGCTGCTGCGGGAAATCACGGCGGTCTGCGACTCGGGCCAGTATGTGCTTGGCCCGCGCGTCGAAGCGTTCGAAAAAGACCTGGCGGCGCATGTCGGTGCGTCCCATTGCCTGGGCGTGTCCAGCGGGACCGATGCGCTGCTGATCGCGCTGATGGCTCTGGACATCGGCCCCGGTGATGAAGTGATCGTGCCGACGTTCAGCTTCTTCGCGACCGCGGGCGTCGTGCATCGCGTCGGCGCCACGCCGGTCTTCGCCGACGTTGACGCACAGACCTTCAACCTCGATCCGGCCGAGTTCGAGCGGCGGCTCACGCCGAAGACCCGCGCCGTGATTCCGGTGCACCTGTACGGCCAACTGGCCGACCAGCAGGCAATCAACACGATCGCGGCGGCACGAAACGTCGCGGTCATCGAGGACGCGGCCCAGGCCATCGGGGCACGGGATGCGTGGACCGGCGCTCGCTCCGCCGGCGCTCTCGGACTGTTCGGCGCGACCAGCTTCTACCCGACCAAGAACCTGGGGGCGATCGGCGACGCCGGGGCGCTGTTCTGCGCGGATGCGGCGCTGTTCGAGCGCTGCCGCAAACTCCGCATCCACGGCAGCGGGCACACGTACTTCCACGAGATGGTGGGCGGGAACTTCCGTATCGACGCACTGCAGGCGGCGATTCTGCATGTCAAGCTGCGTCGGCTGAATGCCTGGAACGACGCCCGCCGACGGCTGGCGGCGCGCTACAACGAGCTGCTGGCCGATGCCGGCGTCGCGCCGGAATGGGTCCGCCCGCCGGTCGTGCGCCATGGTACGCACGTGTATCACCAATACGTGCTGCGCGCCACGCGCCGCGACGAGTTGGCCGACTTTCTGCGGCAGCGCAAGATTGGCTGCGGCGTGTACTACCCCTTGCCGCTGCATTTGCAGAAGTGCTTTGCTCACCTGGGGCACCGCGCCGGCGATTTTCCGCGGGCCGAGGCCGCCGCCGCCGAGGTGCTCGCTCTGCCCATGTACCCGGAACTGACCGAGGCCCAGCAGCAGGCGGTGGTCGCCGGCATAGCGAGCTTCTACCGGCGCTGACTCGGAAGTCTCCAACGGGCACACCGCGGTCAAGGCGCGCGGAGAGCTGCAAGCTGCGGGTCGCGAGCTTCGGGGTGCCGATGCGAGTCGCTCATTGCAGGTTGCCGTGTCTCCGCGGCTCCCTCGGGTCCGCTCCTCATCCGCGCTTCGCTAAGCGCATTTCGCCAGTCGCTTGCCGCTTCATGGCACCGCCGCCTGCGATGCCTTCAGCAGCGAAAGCGCATAGCCGGTTCCATACGCCTTGCCGTACGCGTGCATGTCATAGTCCCACATCGAACCGTCGGCCTGCTGCGACTTGAGGGTTTCGAATTGCAGCCGGCGCCACCACTCATCACGCTGTCCGGCGGGCAGCAGCTCGATGACGCGAGCAGCGTAGTAATGACCAAAAAAGTAGAAGTACCCCGAGTTGAAATAGTAGGTCTCGTGCGGAATCGGCCGGTTGCGGGCGATATCCAGGAAACGATGGTGCGCAAAGAACTGCCGCAATCCGGTGCGGAGCTGCTCCGCGCTGATCGGGTCGCCGCCGCGCTTCAGAGCCAGGTTGCAGACCTGGATGCGCGACAGCGACCCTTTCACCTGGTCGATCCACTCCGAGTGCCGCGGATCGGCGATCGCCGGCACGCTGTACGTGAACGCCCCGTTGGGCAGCCGGCACTGCCGCACCGCCGACAGCGCCCGCCGCAACATGTCGTCGTCGTGCGCCAAACCGGCAGCCGCGGCGTCCTGCATGGCAATGACGCCGGCCGCGGTCATGAAGCTGGTGGCCCACTGCGGCTGGGCGGTGCGCGGCCCGTCGAACTCCAGGTAGCCCCAGCCGCCGTTGAGCGACTGATGAAACTCCAGCTTTCGCACGAGCTGCGCGGCGAGCGGCTCGATCTCGGCGCGGCGCGGCCAGTCGCGCAAGCCCTCATCCGCGTAGGCCGCGGCCAATCCCTGCAACCCGTAGATGTAGGCCCAGTTGTTCATCGTGTCCCACTCGTTGGGACGACCGACCGCGGCGTTGGCCAGCAGGTACTCGACGCCACGCCGGGCGGACTCCAGCTCGGCGGTCGATGACTCGCCGCGCAGCAGGGCTTCCACGCACAGGCCGGTCGTTGCAACCGTCCAGGCGCGGTGGGTCTCCGGGTTGCTCCAGACGTCGCCGGTGAAGGTGTACACCGCGTTCTGCGGGCCGCCCCAGGCGCCGTCGGGCTTCTGGGCGCGCAGCAGGAACTCAACGGCGCGACCAGTTCCCGCGCGCACCTCGGCGGGTTCGAATACGCGCCGATCAACCAGCGCGATCGGCGCAATCGGCGCCACAGCGGTCAGAATCGCCGGCGGCGCCGCGTCGGCAAGCGGCGGCAACGGCAGCAGCAGCACCAGCAGCATGGCTGCCATGGTTCAGCTCATTTCTTCTCTTCGGCGGCGGAGTTCAGCTCCGCCTCGGCCTCGGCGATGTCCTCGAGCAAGGCGGCGAAATCCGCCTCCGCATTGACCAGGTCGTATTCCGCGCTTTCCAGCCCAATGCGGCGTTCGAGCATCGTCGTCTCCATCGTGCGCCGCGCGGTCGCCAGGGCCTGCTCGGCCTGCTTGAGCTTGTTCTCGGCTTGCTGCATCTCCAGCGGCATGGTGCGTTCCTTGAGCACCGTCAGGTCTTGGCGCTGAAGCTCCAGCTCGCGGCGCGCCCGCTCCAGCCGTCGGCGGCCGCGTTCCAGCACGATCTCCTTGGTCTTGTCGGCGAACTCCTCCTGCTGGTACATGAGTTCAAGCTGGTGCAGCTCCTCCTCGGATTCCTTGGCACCATCCTCGGCGTATTGCAGCGAGAGCTCGGCCCGCGCCAGACGCGTGGGAGCTTCGTGCGTGCGGTAGCGCTCCAGCTCGCGCCTCGCGACGTCGAGCGCAAACTCCGCCTGGGCGACAGCTTCCTTCTGTTCCATCTCGGCGTGAGAGACCGAGAGCCGGGTCTTTTCCAGGTTCTTGCGCGTGATGGTCAAGGCGCGCTCCTGCTTGGCGCGGTCGCGTTGTTTGGCCTTCAACGCCTTGGCCTTCTCCTTGACTTCCTTGTCGTCTGCGGGGGCTGTCGCCGGCACGGATTGCGCCGCCGGAGCGGACTGGGCTGCGTCGGCCAGCGGCACAGCGGCCCAGGCGCCGGCAGCCGACAGACAGACAGCGGTCCCTAGAAGGAACTCCAACCAGCCGATGCCCGCCCATCGTCGATTGCTGCGCATTTCGATTTCCTGCCCTTCTACGTGAAACACCGCCTCGGCTTCCGCGCCGGGCGACTTTCGAGGCTCGCACGACGCCGCCGCGTACGCACGAGATGCGCAGTATATTCGGCCGCAGCGCTCCTGTGTGGATCGCGCCGGGGGGCACCTCCGCCGTCCCGCCCGTGGCCGCGGTCGCTCGCAAGCTCCTACGGCGCAACAGCGCAATGACGGTTTCCGAAATCCGCCCGAAGAACGACCGACCTGCGCCCGGTTGGTCTCAAGCCGTTCTCCGCGATCGCCGAAGCATGCTCAAACTGCCGTTGAGGGTATTCGCTGGCGGAAGCCGAATGGGTCCGCCGCTACTAGAAACGCTGGAGACCGACCGTGCGATTCTTGCGCCGCCTCTCGTTCTCGTCTCGACTGGCGATCCTGTTTCTGCTGTTCGGCCTGACGCCATTCGCGGCCGCCGTCGCCATCATTCAGTCCGCCGCCAACAACATCCGCACCAAGAGCTGCCTTCAGCTTGAAACGCTGGCCGCGGGCCTGGCCGACAAGATTGACCGCAACCTGTTCGAACGCTACGGCGACGTGCAGGCCTTCGGACTCAATCGCGTGCTGGACCAGCGCGAGCTCTGGTACAAGCCGGGGGAGTCGAACGAGATCGTGCAGGCCATGAACCAGTACGTCGACACGTACGACATCTACTTTCTGACCATCCTGGTCGATCTCGAGGGCCGGGTGATCGCCGTCAATGATCGCGATGCCGACGGCAAGCCGATCGACACCGCGTTCATCTACCAGCAGAGCTACGCCGGCGCACCGTGGCTCGCGGCCTGCCGTGATGGGCAGTTCACCACACGCCGCGAGCATACGTCCGAAGGCAATGACCTGCTCACCGGCACGTTCGTGGAGGAGCTGTGCGTCGACCCCGACGTGCGGCAAGCCTACGCCGGCGATGACGGGCTGACTGTGGGATTCTCAGCCCCGGTGCGCGACTCCAGTGGCCAGGTGATCGCCTACTGGAGCAATCGATCCAAGTTTTCAAATGTCGAAAGCATTGTGGTCGCCACCTACGGCGAACAGAAAGCGACCTTCAAGCGAATGGAGTTCACGCTGCTGGACGCAACCGGGCGCGTGATCATGGATTATGACCCCGCGCTGCGCGGCAGCGAGGCGGTAGTGCACGATTTTGACGTGCTGATGAAGCTGAACCTCGCCGAGAATGGCGTCGTCGCGGCAACCGACGCCGTTGCCGGCAAGGGCGGGCACGGCTGGTCGCGCCACGCCCGCAAGCAGATCGTACAGGGTAGCGGGTACGCCCATCTGCACGGCGCGGTGGGCTTTTGCGGCATGGGCTGGTCGATTCTCGCGCGGGCGCCGGAGAGCGACATGCTGGAAGCCGCGGGGATCAGCCAGGTACAGCGCGTGACCACGATCACCGGGATCATCGTGCCGATCGCGATTGTGCTGGCCGGGGTGTTCATCGGGCGGCGATTCGCGCGGCCGTTGCAGAGTATGGCCGATCGGCTGCAAACGGCGGCGGTTGAGGTGGCCGAAGCCAGCGGCCAGCTCAGCGCAGCGTCGCAGGTGCTGGCCAACGGCGCCAGCACGCAGGCCGCCTCGGTCGAGCAGACCAGCGCCGCCGTCGAGGAGCTGGCCAGCATGACCCGCCGCACTGCCGAGACCGCCGCCTCCGCCAGCCAGCGCGCCGCCAACGCGCGCAGCGGGGCCGAGACCGCCATCGCCACGATCGACAGTATCAATTACGCGATGCAGGCGATCGATACTTCCGCCAAGG
>CAYOHG010000068.1:0-10060 GCA_964403685.1 uncultured Planctomycetales bacterium | reverse complement strand
CATCTCGCCCGTTTGCGCGCGAACCGGCGCGTCGAAAGCTCTTCTCGCCTGCGGCCGCACGGCGCGTACCGACCGGCGCCCCCCTGAGAATCCGCGAATTGTAGCGTATGCCTGCGCGGCGCCGGCCGCAATTCGCGCTGCCGCCTGAGCTCACTCGCTCGGCGTCATCCTCAGAATCGGCGCATGATCAAACACGAATGTCTTTTCGCCATAGACCGGAAAACGCACGGCACCGCGGGTCTGGCCGGCACTGGGGCGAATCCACAAGAGCTGCCCGGTGCCATAGTCGGCGTGCACGACGAGCGTCCCGGGTTGCCAGTCGGCGAAGCGCGACGTGATCCCCGCGCCGCCGCTGGTCGGCTCGTTGAATGAGATCACCCGCTCGCCGCCGGCGTCGCCGGCGCTGCGCCCGCCGGACCGTTGGCGCAAGCTCGACCGCTCGGCGGGCGGGTCAGCGTACTCGTCCACCTGCGGGCGCGGCGAACGCATCGGCAGCGGTGCGCTGCTTGGGCCGAAGCGCTCGTGGAGCACGCCTTCGTCCGGCAACTCCAGCAGGAACTGAGACGTGGAGCGCGGCATGACCACGCCGCGCAAAACGCGCTGCCGCGCGTGCGAAAGGTAGAGCTGGTCCTGCGCGCGGGTCATACCGACGAAGCACAGGCGGCGCTCTTCTTCGACGTCATTGAGCCGCAAGCTGCGTTCGTGCGGCAGCATTCCCTGCTCCAGCCCGACGATGAAGACGACGGGGAATTCGAGTCCCTTGGCGGCGTGCAGCGTCAGCAACATGACCACCCCGGCGCCCTGGTCCACCTGATCCTGATCGCTGGCCAGCGCGACGCGCTCGAGAAAGCCGCCCAGGCTCGGCTCAGGCGTGTCAGACTCGTAGCGGGCGGCGTCGGTCACCAGTTCATCCACGTTGGCGATACGGTCTTCGCCCGTCTCGAGACCTTCCTCGCGCAGCATCTGCCGCAGCCCGGATTCCTCGATCACGTAACGCACGGTCTCGGCCACGGAAGGATGTTGCAGCTCGCGCAACCGCTGCAGCAGCTCCGCGAACCGCCGCAGCCGCGCGGCCGCACTGCGCAGCTCGGGCAGCGCTTCGACCCGCGCCAGCAGCGCGCCGATCGGCTGGCCGGCAGCCTGGGCGGCGGCCTGAAGTCGCTTGGTGGTTGTGTCGCCGATCCCGCGCGTCGGCGTATTGATGATCCGCAGCAGGGCCAGGTCGTCGGCCGGGTTGACCAGCAGCCGCAGGTAAGCGACCGCGTCGCGGATTTCGCGGCGGCCGTAGAAAGCGATGCCGCGCGCCACCTTGTAGGGAATGCCCCGGGCGCGCAGCGCCTCCTCCAGGCCGCGCGAGATGGCATTGACGCGGTAGATCACCGCCACGTCGCTGAACGAGCGCCCGGCGCGGTGCAGCTCGGCGATCGTGTCGGCGACGTGCTCGGCCTCGTGCTGGCCTTCGTCGAATTCCCGGACGCGCACCGGGTCGCCGGCCGGGCGCTGCGTCCAAAGCGCCTTCTCGCGCCGCTGGCGGTTGACGCTGATCAGCCGCCCGGCCGCCGCGAGCACGTTGCCGACGGAGCGGTAATTCTGCTCGAGCCGGATGACGACGGCGTCGGGGTAGTCGTGCTCGAATTCGAGGATGTTGTTGAGATCGGCGCCGCGCCAGCCATAGATGCTCTGGTCGGGGTCGCCGGTGGCACAGATGTTGCGATGCGCTTCGGCCAGGTGTCGGGCGATCAGGTACTGGGCGTGATTGGTGTCCTGGTATTCATCGATCAGCAGGTACTGAAAGCGGGTCGCCAACTGGCCGGCAACGTCGGGCCGCTTGCTCAGCAGCAGGGCGATGCGCATCAGCAGGTCGTCGAAATCGACCGCGTTGCGCTGCCGCAGCAGCTTCTCGTACTGCTCGAAGACGCGCGCCAGCAAGCGCTCTTCCAGGCGACTCTCGCGCAGCGAATCGGGACCGTGCAGCGCATTCTTGGCCCGGCTGACGCGGGCCTGCGCTTCCTCGGGACGCAGCAGGTCCGGGCTGACCTGGCACAGCGCCATGGATTCCTTGATCAACCGAAGCTGATCGTCCTCGTCATAGATCGTGAAGCCCGGCTGAACGTCGACCAGCGGTCCCAGCTCGCGCAGCAGCCGCGCGCCCAGCGCATGAAACGTGTAGACCCACATGCCGCGGCCGACTCCCAGCGCCTCGATCCGCCGCCGCATCTCCTCGGCGGCCTTGTTCGTAAACGTGATCGCCAGGATGTTCCGCGGCGAAACGCCGGTGTGTACGAGATAGGCGGCGCGGCGGGTGATGACGCGGGTCTTTCCGCTGCCCGGGCCCGCCAGTACAAGCAAGGGGCCGTCGCGGTGCCGCACGGCCTGCACCTGCGGCTCGTTCAGGTCCACCAGCAGTTCGTCGGCGCTTGACACGGGGTTGATCGCTATGGAGTCGCTGCGGGCTTCGCCGTCGACGGCTGCGAAACCGCCGCCGATCCGGGCAGCGGGTTGCGCTGCATGTCGTCGTAGTACACGTACTTCTCAACCTGTTCGTCGCTGGGGGCAGCGCTGGACCAGGCGCTGGCGTACAGCGCGGCGAGCATTCCGGCGGCGTCCGTCAACCGGGCCTCGATGAAGGCCTTTCCCTCGGCCTGTCCCAGGGCGCCGGTTTTCTGAAGCCGGTAAAGCGGCTCAACCTGCGCGAACGATCGCCGGATGTGTGCCAGCGCGTCGTTCCACGGATCCTCGGGTGTAACCGAGTGCTCATACTTCATCAGGGGCCGCAGCGCGGCGTAGGTGAGCTTGTGCTGCTCGAGCACCTCGCCGTCGATGTGCCGGTGGAATCCCTTGTCGGTGGTGTAGCCGTTCGGATTCGGGCCAACCCAGCCGTGGTGGTGGATGGTGGTGTGCAGCGGCTGGGCGGCGTCCGCGACGAAGTGGCTGAGCTTGCCCATGTGATAGATGGCATTCTCGCGGGCCTGGGCGAGCTGGAAGCCGCGCTGTGGGTCGTTGAGCCGCTCGAGGATGCGGACCTGGTGAAACGCCGATTGCAGAGCGGTGTAGTGCTCGACGATTGCGTAGGGCAGGTAGCCGGGCCATTCTTTCGTGCGATTCAGGTCGAGGGCCGGGTGATAGGGTTCGACGATCTCCGGGTGCGTGTGCTTGGCGATCGCCAGCGCGCGCAGGTATTCGCCGCGGAACGGCGGCAACGTGTCCAGCGTCAGCCCGAACGGCTCCAACTGCTCGATATCGATGTAGTGCTCCGGTTCGTTGATATGGCCGAGTGTGTGCGAGGGCCAGCCGCGCTGCCGGTCGGGCTCGTTGGACTGGAAGGCGATCCGGTCGCGCACCAGCGGGTCGCGCAGGAACGCCGGCGCATCCGGCGGCAGACCGTCCAGCGCCAGGTACGTGATCGTTCGATGGCCGTGTGCGTTCCAGGCCGGGGCCGGCACGACCCCGACCAGCAGCACCGTCAGCAGCACTGCCGCGCGCGACGTTTTCACGAAACACTCCCGCATCAGCGATCGTCCTTCTGAGTGTTCTGCGGCGCAGGCGCCCGGCTGCCTGTCTGGCGCGCCTCGTGTCGAATCAACTGCCCCAGGTGCAGCCGCAGAACAGCCTGCGGCGGCCGGTCGGTCATCTCGTAGAAACCCGGCGCACAGTCACCGCCGAACGCATAGTAATCCCGTTCGCGCACGCGCAGCCGATAGACCGCGAAATACGCTTCGTCGTCGACGCGGAACAGCGCAGCGAGGTCCACCAGGTCGGCGGTCGCGCCGTCGCCGAACTGCGTCAAGGCGGCGAGCAGCCCGGCCCGTGCGCCGGGCGGTTCGAGCGCCGCGTCGACAATGTGCAGCCGCGTCTCCAGCATGAAGCGCGTGCCGATGTGCACGCTGTAGGCCTCATCGGGTCCCCAACCGTAGGCCGGAAAGTAGCCGGGCGCCGTGCGGCCGGCGACGACATAGTGACGGCGCGGCCCGCCGGGGCAATGCTCCGACGCGCCGCTGACGTTCAGCTCAAAGGAAAAGACCATCGCCGCGGCTTCGCCCTCCAGCGGGCGCTCGTCGTATTCGCCCTCGAGGACGAGGTAGCGCGGCGCGGCCTCGCGCAGTTGCTCCGCGAGGTAATCCAGCGCCTGGCGTTCAACTTCGCGCACGTCGAGCGCGGTCATGTCCGTCCTTCCCGCGGCCGATTGTACGCCCAGCTCATCGAAGTTGTTCGGTCGGCGGTGCGGTTCGCCCGCATCCAGCAAGCTCGCAGGCGCGCTCACGGCGAGTGGCTGGCGAGCGTTGCCCGCGCCAGAGCCGCCGCTCCGATCATGCCGGCGTCGCCGCCGAGCGTGGCGAGCACGATCTCGGGTCCGTCCCTGGCCATGGCCCAGGTCCGTTGCTCGAAGTGCCGGCGGGTGGGTTGCAGGAGATGGTCGCGGGCTTCGATCAGCCCGCCGGCGAGCACGACGCGGGCCGGGTTGAGGATGTGCTGGAGATTGACGACCCCCTGGGCGAGGAATCGGCACGTCTCGTCCCAGACCTGCGCCGCGAGCGGTTCGCCGCGCTGCGCCGCTAGCGAAACATCCTGGCTGCTGAAGCTCTCGCCGCGGTGCGCTCGTTGTGCCAGCGGCTCATTGGGTGCGGCGGCGGACGTGGCGAGTAACTCGAGGTAGCGCTCCGCCACCGCGTTGGCAGAGGCGTAGCGTTCGATGCAGCCGGCCTGCCCGCACGGACATGCACGACCGTCTGGCACGACGATCATGTGCCCCAGCTCGGCGGCGGTGCCGAAGTGGCCGATCAGCACGCGTCCATCGACGATGATTCCGCCGCCCAGGCCCGTGCCAAGCGTCAGCAGGACCATGTGCGGCGTACGGCCGCCGGCACCGAAGGCATACTCGCCGAAGGCGGCGGCATTGGCGTCGTTTTCGAGCACGACCGGCAGGCGCAGCCGCCGGGACAGGTCGTCGCGGATCGGGACGCGAACAAAGCCGGGGAGATTGGGCGCCCCGAGGATCACGCCGGCGGCGTGATCAATCGGCCCTGGCGCGCCGAGTCCAACGCACTGGACCGATTCGCGCGCAAGCCCGGCGTCGCCGAGCAGTCTTTTAATCAGCGTGTCGATGCGCGCCAGGACGTGCTCATAGCCGGCGGCGGCTTCCGTCGGCAGTGTGTCGCGTCGAAGCAGCGCGCCGGCCGGATCGAGTATCCCGCCCTTGATGTTCGTGCCGCCGAGATCGATGCCGACCGTTACGGTGTTGCTCATGTGCGGCTCCCGCGGGTCGCGATTATCGAGACGGGACGGGCGTGCCGGCAAGCGCGGCGCGGTGTATCGAAGCGCGCGGCGCGCTTGATTCGCGGGACATGTCGGCCTACTCTTTGGCGGCGTTGGCGCGGCGCGCCGATGTAGCTCAATGGTAGAGCACGGCTTTCGTAAAGCCGGGGTTGAGGGTTCGACTCCCTCCATCGGCTGTCAGAATCGGAAAGGTGGCCCGGCGAAACGGGTTGCGAAAACCTCGGACGCGCGGTACGGATTAGCAATCGCAGCGGCGGCATCAACCGCATCGAACCGGTCGCAACGGCGACCGAGCGTCAGATGGAAGGCTCTAGGCGCGCCACGGCTAGACCTTCCATCTTTTTTGCGCGCCGCCGCCCCGCGTTGTGGCTGACGCGGCCGGCGAGCGTCGCGGCGCACCGCGCGCCGCGTGCGGGTCAGCAGAGTTGCTCGTAGACCTCGGGACTGAAGCCGACGTAGAGCGTGCGGCCTTTGCGGATCGTCGGGGCGCGGAGGTTTCCGGTCGGCCCGAGCAGCGCCTTGAGCAGTGCGTCGTCGGGCGGCGCGTTCTTCATGTCGAACTCGACAACGCGCTGGCCACGGGCGATCACTACCCGGGCGGCCGCGCGGGCCAGCGCCAGCGCCTCCTGCGGGCCGTAGCGCTGGCCTCCCGCGTCCACCCGCGTAGTCACGGCGATCCGGTTTCGCGCAAGAAACTCCTGCGCGCGCGTGCAGGACAGTCAGCCGCGGCGGTGATACTGCCAGTCAACCCGGCTCATAGGGTCTCCGTGTGGCTGGTTGTGAAAGGCCTTGGCGGCGAGCGGCGATTATAGCTGTGCTTCCGCCACGTGGCTCCGCAGCCGCCGGCGACGGCAGCTTGTTGCGGGGCTGTTCGCTCGTTACCATGCAGGGCTGCGTCGGGGGCGATTCCAAACGGGCCCGGGCAGGCGAATTCCAGCGCAAAGGAGCGCACGGTGTCGAGCGCGCAAGACAAGCGTCGGTATTTGTTTACCTCCGAATCGGTCAGCATGGGACACCCGGACAAGGTCGCCGACCAGATCTCCGACGCCATTCTGGACGCCATGCTCGCTCAGGATCCGACCTCGCGCGTCGCCTGCGAGACGATGGTTTCAACGGGAATGGCGATCGTCGCTGGCGAAATCACCACCAAGGCCTACGTGGAGATTCCCGACGTCGTCCGTGCGACCATCAAGGAGATCGGCTACACGTCCGGCGACATGGCGTTCGATTACGAGTCGTGCTGTGTGCTCACGTCGATCAAGAAGCAGTCGCCCGACATCGCGATGGGCGTCGATCGCGAGGGCGCCGGCGACCAGGGCATGATGTTCGGTTTCGCCTGCCGCGAGACGCCCGAGCTGATGCCGCTGCCGATTCAACTGGCCCACCGGCTGGTCGAGCGGCAGGTATTTGTGCGGCGCGAGGGTATCATTCGCGGCCTGCGTCCGGATGCCAAGAGCCAGGTAACGATCGAGTACGAGGGGCAGAAGCCCATCCGCGTCGACACGCTGGTGCTCTCCACCCAGCATGACAAGAGCTGGAACGACTCGCAGGATCAGCTCGCCAAGGAAGTCATCCAGCACATCTTCCGCCCCGTCCTGGGCGAGTGGTGGTCCGACCGGATCAAGACCTACGTCAACCCCACGGGCCGCTTCGAGATCGGCGGCCCGCACGGCGACACCGGACTGACCGGACGCAAGATCATCGTGGACACCTACGGCGGCCGCGGGCGGCACGGCGGCGGAGCCTTCAGCGGCAAGGATCCGACCAAGGTGGACCGCTCCGCCGCGTACATGGCCCGCTACGTCGCCAAGAACATCGTCGCGGCCGGACTGGCGGAAATCTGTGAAGTGCAGCTCTCGTACGCCATCGGCGTGGCCGAGCCGACCAGCGTGCTGGTAAGCACCGAGGGCACCGCCAAGATTGCCGAGGACAGAATCGCCCAGTTGGTGCGCGACCACTTCGCCCTCACGCCGCGCGGCATGATCGAAGCGCTGCGGCTGCGTCAGCCGATCTACAAGGAAACTGCGCGACACGGGCACTTCGGGCGCAACCTGCCGAGTTTCACCTGGGAGCGGACCGACAAGGCCGAGGTGCTGCGGAAAGCGGCGGGCGTGTGACGCGCAGCGAGCGCGCGGGCCGATCCCGTGCCAAATCTGCGGGCTCAACTCGTGCGCGGCCAGCAGCCGTGGCGGCCGGTGGCGAACGCCCGGAGAACGCGCGAGCCCTCAGGGCGTTGCTCGCGCGGGCCAGGGACTTGCGCTTCTCGAAGCGCGCTCAGCAGCGGCTTTCCCGGCTGGTGTCGATTTGCGGCTCGCTGCCCGAGTGCGCGGTCCAGCTTGCCGGCGAGCGGCACCTGGCGTTCGCCGTGCGCGGCAAGACCTTCGCTTATTACCTGAACGATCACCACAGTGACGGGCGCGTGGGCCTTTGCTGCAAATCGAGCGTTTCGTTGCAGCAGGCGCTGATGACAGCGCATTCGAGCCGCTATTACGTGCCCGCGTATCTTGGCATCAGGGGCTGGGTTTCGCTTCGTCTAGACGAATCGACCATCGACTGGAACGAAGTACTGGCCGTGCTGATTCGCGCCTACCGGATGCAGGCACCCGCGCATCTCGCCGCGGAAATGAGTTAAACCGCCGGCGACTGCGGCGTGCGCGCCCGCCCGTTGCGTCACGAGCTTGTATAATCAACGCCAAAGGAGTCTGCATCGTGCCGATCGAGAACCCGCCCGCCGCGCTGGCCGAGCTTTCCGCCCGCATTCATGCGATGCGGGACTCTCTTTGACCTGCCCTCCAAAACGAAACGAATCGACGAGCTGAACGCGCGCATGGCGAGCCCGGGCTTCTGGGATAACCAGGACGCGGCCCAGAAAGTCGTGGCCGAACTCAAGACCCTGCGCACCACGGTCGAGCCGATGCTGGAATTGCTGCGCCGCGCCGAGGATGCCGGGGTGCTGATTGAGCTGGCGGCGGAAGCGTCGGATCCGGCCGCCACAGCCGAGGTGCAGCGCGAGCTGGAGCTGCTCAGCGAGCGCACCGACCGGGTCGAGCTGACGGCGCTGCTCTCGGGGGACCATGACGGGCTGCCGTGCTTTTTCTCGATCCAGGCCGGCGCCGGCGGGGTCGATTCCTGCGATTTCGCCGAGATGCTGCTGCGCATGTACATCATGTACTTCGAGCGCAACGGTTACCGCGCCGAAGAGCTGGACCGCCGCGACGGCGACGAGGCCGGCATTCAATCCGTCACGCTGCGCGTCGACGGTCCCTTCGCGTATGGGACGCTTTCGTGCGAGGCCGGCGTGCACCGGCTGGTGCGCATCAGCCCCTTCAATGCGCAGGGCAAGCGGCAGACCTCCTTCGTCGGCGTCGACGTCCTGCCCGAGTTCCAGGAAAGCGAGATTACCGTTGTCGAGGGCGAGTGCGACATCGAGTACTTCCGCCGCGCCGCCGGCGCCGGCGGGCAGAACGTCAACAAGGTCGCCACGGCCGTGCGCATCCGCCACAAACCCAGCGGCATCATGGTCGAGTGCGTCAACGAGCGCAGTCAGCAGCAGAACAAGCGGATGGCGCTGAGCATCCTGCAATCGAAGCTGGAGCAGATCGAGCAGGCCAAGCGCGACGCCGAGCTGGCCAAGCTGTACAGCGATCGCGGCGAGATCGCCTGGGGCAACCAGATCCGCAGCTACGTGCTGCACGGCTCGACGATCCACGTGAAGGACCACCGCACCGGCTTCACCGTCGGCGACCCGCAGCGCGTGCTCGACGGCGACCTGCAAGGATACATCGATGCGCGCCTGCGGCAGCGGCTCAAGCACGGCGAATAGCGGCGGATGGTTCAGTCGGCGGAGCTGGCGGCCGGCGGCTCGCGGCGATCGCGATAGCGACTGCGCCGCGAGTGGATCAGCCAGAGATTGCGGACGTAGATCACCAGGCCGAGCGATTGCCCCAGCAGGATGACCGGGTCGCGGTCGATCCAGCCGTAGATCATGAGCATCACGCCGCCGGCGATGCTGAGGTACCAGAACGCATCGGGCACGTAGCTGCGCCGGCGCGCCTCGGACGCGAACCACTGCACGACGAAGCGCAGCATGAAGACGAGCTGCCCGGCGAGGCCGAAAAGCACCAGCGGGTGCGCCAGTTTCTCGATCAGCCAGTCACCCGGCATGTGATCCGTCCGTCGTCATTCGGCCCGCCGCGCGGCGGGGCGCGCCAGAAAGTCGATTCAGCGTGTGGCGCGGGTGCGTGCCAGCCGGCTACTTTCCGCAGTAATCGATGATGCGGGCGATTTCGCTGCGCAGGTCCTTGCGGTGGACGATCCGGTCGACGAAACCGTGCTCGAGCATGAACTCGGCCCGCTGAAACCCTTCCGGCAGCGTGGCGCGAATCGTGTTCGCGATCACCCGCGGCCCGGCGAAGCCGATCAGCGCGCCGGGTTCGGCCAGGGTCACATCGCCCAGGAACGCAAAGCTGGCGGCGACTCCGGCGGTCGTCGGATCGGTCATCACGACGACGTACAGCCCACCGGCCTCGTCCAGTTTCGCGATGGCCGCCGACGTCTTGGCCATCTGCACCAGCGAGACCATCCCCTCCATCATGCGGGCCCCGCCGCTGCACGTGACCATCACCAGCGGGTGGTTGTCGCGGGCGGCCCACTCGGCGGCGGTGGCGACTTTCTCGCCGACCACGGCGCCCATCGAGCCCATGATGAAGTTGGGGTTCATCACGCCCAGGATGACCGGCCGCCCCTTGATGAAGCCCTTCCCCACGACAATGGCCTCGGTCTCGCC
>CAYOHG010000067.1:0-10089 GCA_964403685.1 uncultured Planctomycetales bacterium | reverse complement strand
GCAACTCATTTAATTCAAAAACTTTACGAACAATCGACCTCCGGGCTTAAGTAGAGCAAGCCGCCGCGATTTGCTCTACTTAACGGCGACAACCAGCCAAACCCAGAGCATTCTAACCCGTGATTAGCTTTTTGGAAGCGGGAACTGCCCAAGAAGCACAGCCTCAGAAGCTGGCGTTTTTCATCTGCCACGCGGCTGCCCCGTGCCGGGGGTTTTCGGGGGCCCCAACTCAGTATCGATCTACGCGAGATTGCCCGCTTCGAGTTCGTGTGTCACCGGGCGGGTTGGTTTTGCCCGCCCGCTGACAGCCGGGAAACGCAGCGGGCGCTCAAGCTTCTATTGCAATGCCGTCACCATGTGCTATACTGAACCACATGGTACAGTGTCGTCGAGCCCACTTCGATGCCTCGTTCGGCGCGCTCTCGGACGCCACCCGACGCGGCGTTCTGGAGCAACTCGGGCGTGCGGACGCTTCGATCACAGCACTGGCCGAGAGGTTCCACATGACCCTTACGGGCATGAAGAAACATGTAGGCGTCTTAGAGCGAGCGGGGCTCGTCAGCACAGAGAAGATTGGGCGCGTGCGGACCTGCAAGCTCGGGCTGCGCGGACTGGAAGAAGAGGCGGCATGGATCGAGAGGCATCGCCAGCTCTGGGCCGCGCGCTTCGACGAGTTGGACATTGTTGTCGAGGAATTGAAACGGAAGGAGAAAACAAATGGAAGTAAATAGAGAAAGTGAAGCCACCCCCACGAAGAACCGCACGGGGGTGGAGCGGAAGTCGGAGCTCGAACTCGTCGTCACACGCACCGTCAACGCGCCTGCGCGCCTCGTGTTCGAGGCGTGGACCAAGGCAGAGCTGTTCAGGAGGTGGTGGGTACCACAATCGTATGGGTTGAACCTGCTTTCCTGCGAGATGGATGTTCGCGTTGGGGGGGCAGTATCGTTTGGTGTTTCGCCACGAAGATTCGACGATGGAGTTCTTCGGCACGTACCTCGAAGTGAGGCCGCACTCGCGCCTCGTTTGGACCAACGATGAAGGTGACGCCGGCCAGACCGTCACCACGGTGACCTTCGATGAAACCGCCGGCAAGACGCGATTGACGGTCCTCAATCTGTACCCCTCAAAGGAAGCGCTTGAATCCGATGGATCGACGGCTGCCTTGCCCGAGGCGCTCGACCAACTCGACGAGCTTCTCGCCAGCATGGTGACACCATGAGGAAGTCCAAATCTCTGCCTGAAAGCCAAAGTGAATCAGACTTGAAATTGCTGACATCTATGACCGGCAAGGCAAGCACCGCGAAAACGGCGGAGGGCGACGCGCCCGTGCTCGCTTATATTGCCAGCTTGCCGCAGCCGCAGCGCGGCATTGCCGAGCGCATCGACGCATTGGCTGCGGCGACTTTACCGGGCCTCAAGCGTGCGGTGAAGTGGGGGATGGCCTACTACGGCGTGGACGGGGGCTGGTGCTTCTCGTCTGGTGCGTTCGTAGGCCACGTGAAGCTGATGTTCATACGGGGCACGGAGATGAAGCCCGAGCCGCCGGTAGCGCCGACGGGGATGGGTAAGGCGACTCGGGGGGTCGAGCTGACCTCGGTGGATGAGCTCGACGAGAGCCAAGTCGCCTCTTGGATGAAGCAGTCCTCCGCGAACCCGTTCTTTGGGGGGAAGAAGAGATGACGAAACCGGGAGACAGATTGACGCAGCCAATCCATCAAGCGCGTTCCGCAATCCGGACGACAGTTTTTCTCCTGACGATGCTGGTTATGAGCGTCGCGCGGGCGCAGCAGAATCCAACGACGGGCTACGCGCCGATCAACGGCCTCAAGATGTACTACGAAATCCACGGGAGCGGAGAACCGGTGGTGCTGCTTCACGGCGCGTTCATGGCCATCACCAACAACTGGGACGGGTGGATCGGCGAGCTCTCCAAGACGCGACGCGTCATTGCCATCGAAATGCAGGGTCACGCCCGCACGGCGGATATCGCGCGCGACATGACCTCCGACAACCTCGCCGACGATGTGGCGGCCCTGCTTGGCCACCTTAAGATTCCCCGGGCGGACCTCATCGGCTACAGCATGGGTGGCGCCGTGGCGATGCAGTGTGCGGTCCGCCACCCGGACAAGGTGCGAAAAGTCGTCGTCCTATCGTCCCCGTTTCGTCGCGACGGCGTGGTCAAGGAAGGGGCCGACGCGTTAAAGAATCTCACGCCGGAACTGTTCATGGGTTCACCTCTCGAAATCGATTACAAGAAGCTGAGCCCGACGCCGGACGACTTTCCGAAGTTCGTAAAGCATATGGTCGCCGCGATGTCTAAAGAACGCGATCTGGACGCCGCTCAGCTGAAGGCCACCCCGTCGCCGATGTTTTTCATCTTCGGCGACGCCGACGGCATTCGGCTCGATCACATCGCGGAGATGTTGCGCCTTAAGGGTGGCGAGACCCACGGCGACCTGGGGCCACGTACTTCCTCGCGATTGGCCATCTTGCCCGACACCACCCACGTGACACTGATGCAGCGCATGTCGATCATCGTCCCAATGGTGAACGACTTTCTCGACGCCAAGCCGTAGCCGTGCTACGGCTATTGCGTTGCAAAAAGGTATTGCGTTACCCATTCGATTGGCGATGCATTTGAGCAATGCAGATCGGCTACGCCAGAGTCTCGACCGACGATCGGGACACTTCCGTTCAAGTGGCGGCGCTCAAGAAAGCTGGGTGCGAGCGGATCTAGCGTGAGAAGGCCTCTGGTGGCCGTTGGGATCGGCCTGAGCTTCACCGGCTGCTCGACCAACTACGCAAGGGTGATGTGCTCGTACTCTGGAAACGCGACCGGCTGTCTCGCTTCCTTTGCGATCTACTTACGATCATGGAGCGGCTCGGCGAATCCGGGTCGGGCTTCCGCAGTTCGACCGAAGCCATCGACACGACGACACCAGCAGGCCGGATGATGATGCAGATGGTCGGGGCATTCGCCGAGTTCGAAAGGGCGATGCTCAAAGAGCGGACCAAAGTCGGATTGGATACCGCCCCCGAAGAGGGGCGCATCGGCGGACGCCGTCCGAAGCTGACGCCTCAACGGGAGGTGGAAATCCGCAAGATGGTATCGAAGGGCGATAAGACGCCTTTTGTTCAACCGGCCATCAACGAAATTCGGTCATAGCTCCGGTTCTGGCTCCCAGAGGCGGAGTCCCTGGAGAAAAAGTTCAAACCCCGTCCTGTCACCCCGATTCAATTGGTCGTTGAGTGCGGCGCCGGAATCGGCAAGGCGTTTGACCACAGTACTAGCGCTAAATGACTTTGCGCAATTACGCGCCGCATGTAGTTGACTCACGCAGCCAGGCGTCGGATTCGGGTTCTGGTTTTGCCGGCGCGCTGGCGGATGAACCGCCACACCTGGTTCATGAGGCTGTCGATCGTGGATTGTTGATGGTTGCGGGTCACTTCGGCGTGCAGGTCCAACCACAGCCGCTCGATGCGGTTGCGCGTCGCACTTCGCCATGCGGCGACTCGGCCCCAACCGGTCGCCGACCCGACGATCATCGCCGGCGAACTTACCATCGACTTGGCGAAGCGAATGGTCACGCGGCGAGGTACAAGCGTGCATCTCACGCCGATCGAGTACAGGCTGCTGACGACGCTCGCACGGCACGCGGGGCTCGTGATGACCCATCGGCAGCTACTTCGAGAGGTGTGGGCCCCGGACACGCGGAGGACTCAACGTACCTTCGCAGGTTCATGCGCCAACTGCGACAGAAGCTCGAGGAAGATCCGACGCAGCCGCGCCTTCTACAGACGGAGGTCGGAGTGGGCTATCGCTTTCAGATGCTGAGTTGATCGCGGGCTGCGCCGTCGGAATCCCGAAGCTTTCGTTCACCGACCCTCACGGCATCCGTTGACACGCCCGTCAGCGCGACGACAGCGGCGTTCAGCCGAGGCCTGGGCACTCGGCAACGCCGCGGCGTTCCCGCCCGGCGGCGGGCCGCACGTGCACGGCACGCCGGACCTGATCGACGGCTCGGCATGGCCCCGACGTTGCGGGTATAATTCACCCTTTGCGCCGGGCCGCGTGAGTTGCACCACGCCGGGCGACGCCGGCGCGCGATCCCGCGGCGGCTCGGAGGGTGGCTGTTGGAGCGACGCTGCATTCGGGTGGTCGGCGCCCGTCAGCACAACCTGCAAGGCGTCGATGTCGATATCCCGCGCGATTGCCTGGTGGTCATCACCGGGCTGAGCGGGTCCGGCAAGAGCACGCTCGCCTTCGACACGATCTACGCCGAGGGCCAGCGCAAGTACGTCGAATCGCTCTCGGTGCACGCTCGGGCATTCCTCGAGCAGGTCGGCAAGCCCGACGTCGAGCGCATCGAGGGTCTGCCGCCGACGCTGGCGATCGAGCAGTTCGCCGCCGCTCCCAACCCGCGCTCCACCGTCGCGACCACGACCGAGCTGTACGACTTCTTCCGCCTGCTCTACGCCCGCGTCGGTGCGCCGCATTGCCCGACCTGCGGTCAGCGGCTGCACCGGCGGACTGCCGACCAGATCGTTGACCAGGTGCTGGCCTATCCGCCGGAAACGCGGGTGATGATTCTCGCGCCGCTGGCGCTGGGTGATGAGCCGGCCGTGACCCTGCGCCGCATTCAGCGCGATGGATACGTGCGTGCCCGCCTCGATGGGCGCGTGCTGGAGCTGGCCGAACTGGCCGGCAACCTGCTGGCGCGCGCCCGTTCGATCGACGTGGTGGTGGACCGGCTGGTGGTGAAAGCCGACATCCGCCGGCGGCTGGCCGACGCCGTCGAGACCTCGCTGGGCGTCGGCGAAGGGCTGGTGGTCGTTTCGCGCGCCGAAGGCAACGGTTCACAGTCCGCCGCCGGCGAGCCGCGCCGCTGGATCGACGAGGTCTTCAGCGAGCGCTTCGCCTGCCCGCGCTGCGGCGTCGAGGTGCCCGAGCTGGCCCCGCGGCTTTTCAGCTTCAATTCACCCTACGGAGCGTGCCCGGCGTGCGGCGGGTTGGGAACGGTGCTGCGCTTTGATCCAGAGCTGGTGATTGCCGATGAGAACCTGCCGCTGGCGGGTGGCGCAATTGCGCCCTGGTCGCGGCTGAACAAGCGTCTCGCAGTGACCTATCAGTCCATGGCGCGAAAGCTCTGCGAGGCGTTCGGCGCCCGTCCGCAAACGCCGTTTCGCGAGCTGCCCGAGAACCTGCGCCGCATCGTGCTGCACGGCACGACGCCGCAGGATTCAACCGAGCGCGGCGTCGAATTCGAGGGCGTCCTGCCGAACCTGGAGCGGCGACTGAAAGCCGCCGGCGCGGATGGCCCGCGCAGCGACCTGTCGGCGTACCAGTCCGAGCAGGCCTGCGTCGAGTGCCGCGGCGCTCGGCTGCGGCCCGAGGCGCTGGCGGTCAAGGTACACGGACAGTCGATTCACGAGTGCACCTGCCTCTCGATCGAGCGGGCCGTCGGGTGGTTTGATGCGCTGCATTTCGAAAACGAGGCCGCCCGCATCGCCGAACCCATCCTCACGGAGATCCGCCGGCGCCTGCGGTTCATGTTCGAAGTGGGGCTGGGTTATCTGACGCTCGACCGCGCCAGCGCGACGCTTTCCGGGGGCGAGGCTCAGCGGATTCGGCTGGCGACGCAACTCGGCAGCGGGCTGGTGGGCGTGTGCTACGTGCTCGACGAACCGACCATCGGTCTGCACCAGCGCGACAACGAGCGCCTGCTGGCGGCGATCCGCAGACTGGTGGAGATCGGCAACAGCGTCATCGTCGTCGAGCACGACGAGGACGTCATTCGCGCCGCCGATTACCTGATTGACATGGGTCCGGGCGCGGGGCTGCACGGCGGGCGGGTGATCGCGCAGGGACAGGTCGATGAAGTGCTGGGCAGCCCGGCGTCCATCACCGGCAAATATCTCTCCGGCGAGTATCGCCTTCAGCTTCCCGAGCAGCGCCGCGCCCTGAAGCGCTCGGAGTTTCTGCGGGTGATCGGCGCGCGGCAGAACAACCTCAAGAACCTGGACGTGACGGTTCCGCTGGGGCTGCTGGTCGCCGTGACCGGAGTCAGCGGCAGCGGCAAGAGCTCGCTGATTTCACAGACGCTGCTGCCGTCGCTGCGCCGCCGGCTGCACAAGTCGCGCGAGCCGGTCGGCGCCTTCGAGCGGCTGGTCGGCGCCAATCGAGTGGACAAAGTCATCGAGATCGACCAGACACCCATCGGCCGCTCGCCGCGCAGCAACCCCGCGACGTACACGGGCGTTTTCGACGAAATCCGCGAGCTCTATGCCAAGACCAATGAAGCCCGCATCCGCGGCTACGCCGCCAGCCGCTTCAGCTTCAACGCTCGTGGCGGCCGCTGCGAGGCCTGCCAGGGGCAGGGCACGGTCCGGATCGAGATGCACTTTCTGCCCGACGTGTACGTGGAGTGCAGCGAGTGCAAGGGCACCCGCTACAACCGTGAGACGCTCGACGTGCGCTACCGCGGCAAGACCATCGCCGACGTACTCGACCTGCGCGTCGAGGACGTGCTGACGCTGTTCGACAGCTTCCCCAAGATCCGCGCCGGGGTGCAGGCGCTCGTCGACGTCGGGCTCGGTTACATCCGCCTCGGGCAGCCGTCCAACACGCTCTCCGGCGGCGAGGCCCAGCGCGTGAAGCTGGCGGCGGAGTTATCCAAGCCGTCCACCGGCCACACGCTCTACGTGCTCGACGAGCCGACCACCGGCCTGCATTTCGCCGACATCGATCGATTGCTGACCGTGCTGGCCCGGCTGGTGGACATGGGTAACACGGTGCTGGTGGTCGAGCACAACCTCGACGTCATCAAGTCCGCCGACTGGGTGATCGACCTCGGGCCGGAGGGCGGCGATGCCGGCGGTCGGATCGTGGCCGAAGGAACGCCGGAAGACATCGCCGCGAATCCGTCCAGCCACACGGGCCGATATCTGGCGGCCAAGCTGTCGCGCGCCTGAGCGCTCGCCGCGGGCCGGCCCCGCGGCCCCCCTCATGACGACTGGGAGCCGGCATCCCGACGATCTGTTCGCGGACCCGCGGTTGGAAACCGGCCCCGCCCTACGGGCGCAGCCAGCCCCACTCTACAACGCACTCGCGCCCGCACGGTGTAGCGAACCGCTAGGCGTTGCGCGGCTCGCTGACGTTCAGCCCCTTGGCCTTCTCGTCGGATTGAATCTGGGGCAGGTCGCGCGCCCCCGGCAGCGGTTCCTTCTTTTCGCTGATCTGCTTGCCGCTGGAGAACAGCTCCCGGTTCTTTTGCTTCCAGATCTTGTACGGCTCGGGCAGTTCCTCGTCCTCGTAGATGGCGTGAATCGGGCACTCCGGCACGCAGAGCTGACAGTCGATGCACGTGTCCGGGTCGATCACCAGCATGCGCGGGTTCTCGATCTCGTAAAAGCAGTCGACCGGGCAGACCGTGCAGCAGTCCGTGTACTTGCAGTCGATGCATCGTCCGGTCACTACGTGCGGCATGGGCTTCTCCTGTCCAGCGGCGGCCGGGAATCCCGGGTCCTCCGTCGGTTTGTCTGTTACGGCGTCGCCGCCGCGCCCTGGCGACCGCGGAGACCTCGCGGCATGACTTTACCCGGCGCGACCGCCACATTCTACGGGCTGCCGGCGGCGCGTACAGCACCCGCGCGGAAGCACAGTCGCCGGCTCACCGAAGCTGCCCGGACGACTCAGCGGCCGTGGACCCACGCCGCTTGCGATTCCATTCAAGCCAGCCCGCGCGCAACCACAGCCTGCCGACCGCCGGTCGGCGGCATCGCCGCGCGCGAGCCGGGGCCCCGTTTCATTGTTTTTGTACTTTCAGATCGGGTTGCGGTGCGGCCTTGGTCGCGCTGGCGTGACCGGCCTATACTTGCGGCGGCTCGAAGGGGGCGAAACTTTGCTGCGACTGGGAGTTGTGTCCTTCCTGAACGCCAGGCCGCTGGTCTTCGGGCTGGTGGACCGGCCGGATGTCTCGCTGTGCTATGACGTTCCGGCGCGCTTGGCGGAACGCCTTGAGGCCGCAGTGGTCGATGTCGCGTTGCTGCCGATCATCGACGTGATTCGCTCCGCCGGCCGCTGGCCGGTCGTTTCCGACGCCTGCATCGGCTGCGACGGCGAGACCATGACCGTGCGGGTGTTTTCGCAATGCCCGCCGGATCGTGTCCGGCGGCTGGCGGTCGACGCTGATTCGCACACCTCGGTCGCGCTGGCGTGCGTGCTTTGGCACGAGCTGTACGAACGCGAGCTTGAGCTGGTGCCGCTCGATGATCGCCACGATGCGCTCGACCAGCACGAGGCTGTGCTGCTGATCGGCGACAAGGTCGTCGATCCGCGCCGCAGCGGCTTCGCCTACGAGGTCGATCTCGGCGGCGCCTGGCGCCAGCACACCGGGCTGCCGTTCGTGTTCGCGGCCTGGGCGGCGGGGCCAACCGCGAATAGCGAGTTGGGAACGGCGCCGTCTGAGAATTGCCCGGCCGATTCTCCGCTTCACTTGTCGGGCGATGGGCGGAGCGTCGGCGGCCCCACTCGCTCTTTGTTATGCGACCTTCTGAGTGCTTCGCGTGATGTTGGTGTGTCGCGGGCCGCCGAGATCGCCGAACGCGAGGGGCCGGCTCACGGCTGGCCCGTGCCGCTGGCGGTGCGTTACCTGACGCGCTGTCTGACGTTTCGCATGGATGCGCGCTACGTCGAGGGCGCCAACCGCTTCGCGCGGCTGTGCGCGCGACTGGGGCTGATTCCGCCGGGGGCCGAGATTGCCTGGGACGAAGCGCTGTCGTCCGTCGCCATCCCTTGAATGGGTGGTCCGGGCGTCCCGCCCGTCGATCGGCGCGTGGGCGCGACGGGCGAGACGACCGTACCAAACGCTGAGGTGGATTCGATTTCGAGTTTTCCCGCGCGTCCGGAGCTGACCGCTGGGCATGTAACGGTGCCGCATGACGATGATCGCTGAACGCACGACAACCGCCAGGACCCGCATCTCCGACGCCGATGCACTGGCGATGTATCACGAGCTTTCGATCCACGAGCTCGGTCGGCTGGCCTTCGCCCATCTTCAGCAGATGCACCCCGAGCCTTACCGAACGTATGTGGTCGACCGCAACATCAACTACTCCAACGTCTGCACCGCCAGGTGCATCTTCTGCAACTTCAAGGCTGACCCCGGCGATCCTGACGCCTACACGCTCTCCTTCGAGCAGATCGGCCGCAAAATCGAGGAGCTGATCGAGATCGGCGGCACGCAGATTCTCATGCAGGGCGGACTCGTCCCCGACGCCGATCACCCGACCGGCGACGGGCTTCCCTTTCAGTGGTATCTCGACCTGCTCGGCTTCATCCGCAAGAACTATCCCGGCATCCACATCCACGCCTTCAGCCCGCCGGAAATCTGGGCCTTCAGCCAGGTCTACCACATGCCGCTGCGCGACGTGCTGCTGCGGCTGCGCGACGCGGGGCTGGCCACCATTCCCGGCGGCGGCGGCGAAATCCTCGTCGACCGCGTCCGCCGCAAGATCAGCCAGGGCAAGGCGCTCGCACAGGAGTGGCTGACCGTTATGCGCGAGGCGCACCGAGTCGGTATGAAGACCTCGTGCACGATGATGATCGGCCACATTGAGACGATCGAGGAACGCATCGAGCACATGCGCCTGCTGCGCGAGTTGCAGGACGAGACCGGCGGTTTCATCGCGTTCATTCACTGGCCGTTCCAGCCCGAAGGCACGCCGCTGGGGCGGTGGAAGCGGTTGAATCGCGACGAGCGAAGAGCGAATAGCGACGGCTCGACAGGTCAACAGGTCGAAACGTCACAAGGTCAACAGGGAGATGGGTCCGAAGGCGGGCAAGGTGCGGCGGCGCGGGCTTTTGACGATTCGACCTGCCGTGCTTCCGATGATTCGACCTTTCGACCCGCTGACCTTCCAACTTTCCGACCCTCGGACCGTCCCCGCCCCGACGGCCGGCACCTGCTGCTGGCGGATGCGCACGAATACCTCGTCATGTTGGCGCTGGCACGGCTGTATTTCGACAACATCCCCAATATTCAGAGCAGTTGGGTGACGATGGGACCGAAGATCGGGCAGATCGCGCTG